>JAEYTU010000244.1 GCA_023433825.1 Planctomycetota bacterium | reverse complement strand
ATTTGTCACTGGGTGACAGTCATCACCGTGAATGGACTCGGACGGAATCGAATCGGGCTCGCGAGTGCCCGAAGGATCACATCCTGAGTCCGTCGATGACGCCGACCGATTCCTCAACGGGCTGCTAAGAAAGGTTGTTGGCACGCCCGGCAGGGCTCGAACCTGCGACCTCCGCTTTAGGAAAGCGGCGCTCTATCCGGCTGAGCTACGGGCGCTTGCCGACCGGCGATGGTAGCCCGAGGAGAGGCAGAATCAGCCCCGTCGTTCAGCGGGTTGACCGTCCGCGCTTCCGAGTGCTACGGAGATCGCGATGAACGTCACGGACGTCTTGCTCACGATCCCGCGCGGCTCGCTCCGCTCCGACACGTGGGTCGCAGTTCAGCTGGGATTCGAGCGCGGTGCAGCCCAAGCGGCTGGACGGGTGATTGCTCGGGAGACGCTGCGCCGCTGGCCGACGCCGGAGGCCGAGAGCAGCGCGATTGACGTCGAAGCGTACCCGTGGTGGCGGGTCGTCGGGCGCGACGGCGATGTGGCGACGATGCGCGAGAGCCACGCCTGGTGCGAGCGCCAGGTCGACCGCCTCACGGCCGAGGGACACGTCGTCGTCCCGTCGCCCGGGACCGATGGGTTGAGGGTCCATGTCCTGCCTCCGGACTTCGCGTAGCTTCCGGAAAGTTCGACGGGGTCTAAGGTGGCGGGTTGTCACGGACAAGTTGCGCCAACTCTGCGGTAACGGTCTCGACGTCGGCGCGAAGGATGTGGGCGGGGATCCTGAACATGATCTCCTTCGCAGCAGAGGCTTCCCGCCAGCCTCGCGTAGAGCCCTTTTGGATCAGGACGCACGCTGCTTCGTGCTCCTCGCCCAAAGCGTCCTCGTCCCACTTCACGGTGCCAACGAATAGTCGGTAGTTCGTGCCTGGAACGCCGGTCATGCGAATCAGACGCGAAGCCCGCTCCTGATAGACAGCCATACCCGCCGACCCTAACCCGCCTTCATCCGCTCAACCAGGAGCGCCGCGATGCGCTCGGCGGCGTCGCGGAGGCGGGCGTCCTGCGGGCGGATGTAGCCCTCAGTGACGTCGCCGCCGGGCAGCGAGTGGTTCATCAGGACCTTGAGGGACAGCTGGTCGACGCCCGCTGAGTGCGCCGCCGTGGCGAACGTGTCGCGCAGCCGGTGGGGCGAGGGGTAGGTCGTCGTCTTCTTCCCCCCGACGTAGCGCTGCTCCTTGGTCTGCGCGACGTGCGTGACCTGCCCCTGCATGTTCTTCGACGGGAAGACCCAGCCGCGGTCGTCGCCGTAGATGACGGGGTTCTCGTCCTTGCGGCGGCGAAGCAGGTCGAGCACGACGCCCGCGACCGGCACCGTGAACGCACGCTCCTCGCCGCCCTTGGGCTTGGGCCGGTGGATCGTCCCCTTCTCGAAGTCGACGTGCTCCCACCGCACGGTCCTCGCGTCGGTGCTCCGCAGCCCGGTCAGCAGGATGAACAGCTGCAGGTCCCGTCGCACCGGGTTCTGGATCGCGTCGACCGCTCGGGCCCATTTCGACAGCTCGGTCAGTTCGATCGGCTCGCGACGGCGCACGGTCTTGTGGAACGTGACGGCGCGGATGGGGCACGGCGGCAGGTCGTCGAGGCGATTCGCGGCCGTCCGCCAGCACGCGCGGAATGCCTGCATCACGCGGTTCGCCGCGTAGCGACCGGCGATCTTCTGGTGCCGGCTCGCACACTCCGACGCACGAATCGATGACAGCGGTCGATCGAGCCAGTCGCCCAAGTGCCGGGCCAGCGAGTCGCGCAGCGTCGACATCGAGAGCGGTGCGCAGCGTCGTGCCTTCATCGAGGTGACGTGCCACTCGATCGCCTGCCGGAGCGTCGTCCCCTGAGCGGCGACGGCGCGCTTCTCCTCGTTCGGATTCTGCCCCTTGTCGATCGCGACGATGATCTCGCGAGCGCGCTTTCGGGCCTCGTCGACGGACCAGGTCGGGAAGTTGCCGATCTTGACCCGATGCGCCTTCCCGGCGCGCTCGCGCTGCACGACGAACGTCTTTGACTGCGCGCTGGCGATGACGCCGAAGCCCTTGTCATCGGTGTCCCAGTAGTAGCGCCTTTCCACAGGCTTGCCGGCCTTGTTCGTCTCGCCCGGGTCGGGGGGAGTGCAGCGGTCCCGAACGGCGGCTGCGGTGAGCTTCAGCTTCATGCCAGCAGCTTCGCTCCACACCTTGCCGCGTGCCGAGCGATTCTCCAGGAAGGCACCACCAAGGCGGACACCTGCGCGTCCACCGTACGATCTGCGGTCAACCGGGGCTCGCGATGAGACGGTGGTGTGGCTGGTTGCGGCGTACGCGAGCCTGTCCAGGGCTCCGAGCAAGATGGTTAGGAAAGCCGTGCTCTATCCAACTGAGCTACGGGCGCGTGGAGAGGCGTCGCACTCTACCTCCCCTCGCACGGCATCCAACCGGGCTCACGCTCGCATCGCGCGGCCGCGAAGCGCGAGCCATGCGAACGTCGCGACGTCGGCGATCAGAACAGCGACGTTGACGATGTGCGCGAACGGCGGCGCGCCCTCGGGCCAGAGCTGGCCGAGCAGGACGATCGAGTTCAGGACGAGGAGGACGATGGCGAGGAGTTTCGGCATGCGGGATCCGAGACGTTCAACGAGACGCGAGTGCTGACGTGACGCGGCACCCTATCGTGGCCGCGATGCCGCGCGCGTTGCTCGCCTGTCTCGCCGTCGCGCTGGTCGCGCGCGGCCTCGCGATCGCACGAACGCCGATCCCGGACCGCGACGCGGCGCACTACCTGTGGATGGCAGAACGCTTCCGCGACGGCGATGTCACGGCGCTGTTCGCGACGGTCTTCCACCCGCTGTATGCGCTGCTGACCGGACTCGTGCTCCGCGCCCTGCCGAGCGCCGATCCACTGCTCGTCGGGCAGTGCGTGTCGGGGCTCGCGTCGGCGGCGGCGACGGTACCGCTGTGGTGGATCGGGCGCCGCCTGTTCGGCGCACCGGCGGCGACGTTCGGCGCGCTGTTCTTCGCGATCGGCGTCTGGTTCGCGCGGCATCCGGCGGACGCGATGTCGGAGGGGCCGTTCCACCTGTTCGTCGCGACGGCCGTCGCGCTGCTCGTCGCGCCGACCCCGCGCGCGTGCGCCGCCGCCGGCGTCGTCGTCGGACTCGCCTATGGAACGCGTCCCGAAGCCCTGTCGCTGTTCGCCGTCGCAACACTGCATCTCTTCGTCGCACGCGCGCCCGGACGCGTCGTGTTCGCCGCCGTCGGCGCCGCCGCGCTCCTCGTCACACCGCTGTGCTACGCCGCGTTCGGCCCCGGCTTCACGTGGACGCCGAAGGCATCGTTCAACGTCGACGTCGGCGTCGGCGCGGCGGATGCCGGCGGCGTCGCGCACTACCTGACGCACCTCGTCCGCGTCCCGGGCACCGTGTTCGAGGCGGTCGGTTTCGTCGCGGTACCGCTCGCGATCGTCGGGGCGCTCCACCTCCGCAGCGTCGTCCCGCGCGGCGCGCGACTCGCGCATCCGTCGATCCTGCTTCTGGCGCCATTCGCGATCCAATGCCTCGTCGTCCCGCTGCTCCGCAATCACGTCCGATTCCTGTCGGGATATGGATTGCTCGTGTTGCCATTGGCGGGACTGGGCCTCGTCGTTCTCAGGCAACGACTGCCGCAGCTGCAATCACGCGCGACCCTAGCCGCATTCCTCGTCGTCGCGACGGCCGGCGATTGGATTCGACTGCCGCGCGAACGTCGCGCCGACCGGATCGTCGAACGCGCGCTCGGCGTTCACTTCCGGACGCTGCTCGCGCCGGGCGAACGGATCGCGACCGAGATGCCGCGCCTCGAGTACTTCGCCGGGCTCGAACCGGGCCCGCCGCGGCCGATCTCGTCCGACGAGATCCTGGCGACGGCCGACGATCCGGCGACGAAGTTCGTCGTCCTGGTCCGCGCGCGCACGCCGGCGGCTGCCGACGCGTTGCCGGACCGCGGCTATCACGAGGCGACGTTGCCGCCAAACCTCGCACGGCTCGCCGCCGAACGGGGGATCGTCGTCTTCGCGCGGGAGTGACCCGAGCGCGCCACGCGAGGAACCGCGGCACTCCCGGCCTAGCGCACCCGCTTGCATCCCCGGCGAACCAAGGCCAGCCTCCGCCGCCGATGACCGCCTACGACGACTCGAACGTGTTCGCCCGGATCCTCCGCAGCGAGATCCCGGCGCAGTTGCTGCACCAGGACGAGCACTGCATCGCGTTCCGCGACATCGCGCCGCAGGCGCCGACGCACATCCTCGTGATCCCGCGGCGCGCGATACGGCGGCTCAGCGAGACGAACGCGAACGACGCGGCCCTGCTCGGACACCTGCTACGGACCTGCGCCGAAGTCGCCGCCAAGGCCGGACTCGCGGCCGACGGCTACCGCGTCGTCGTCAACGACGGCGCCCGCGCGAACCAGTCGGTGCCGCACCTTCATCTGCATGTGCTGGGTGGGCGCGACATGTCGTGGCCGCCGGGCTGATCGATGCGGACGCCGCCAACGCCAGATGAAGCCTCGTTCAGTGTTCGCGAACGCGAAACACCCCCGTGGCGCTCGCCGTGGCATCGGCCCATACTCCGCCCCATCGCACGGTCGAACGGCAGCAGCAGGTCCGAAAGAGGGGGGTCGCAGACCCGGGAGCGCCGTCGCGTCGGCGTCCGGTCTCGCGCTCACGCTGAGGCCTCGCGCCAGTGCCGGACGAAAGGACACACCTGATGGCTGGATCCGGTTCGCTCCACGAGTTCCCCGGCTTCGGCCCCGACGTCTTCCTGCTGCCCTTCGCGGTCTCGAACCCCGACGAGTTCGGTGATCTCGACGCCGGCGTCGTGTCGCGGCGGATCCCCGACTTCCTGCACCAGATCCTGAATCACGGCGACATCGGCCCGACCGGCTTGCTGGAGATCCAGTCGCCGCCGGAGGACGGGCCGGTCCGCTGGATCGTGCTGCGCGCGCCGCCGAGTCCGGAGGACGCGTTCGGGCTGTTGCCCGACGAGGAGACGGCGCGCGCCGTCGTGACCGGACGGATCGAGGCCGACGCGGCCGGGTTCTGGGTCGAGGTCTACGTCCACGCGCTCGCCGAGCCCGAGATCGAGATCACCGAGACGGTCACGATGCGAACGCTGATCACGCGCGCGAATCCGGTGCGTGACCTTCGCCGGTTGGCCGAACGGCTCGCGAAGACGCTGGATCTGCCGCCGCCGGTGTCGAGTCCGGGGCTGTGGACGGCGAGCGGGCCGGCGTTCTTCAAGTTCTTGGAAGGCCTCGACGGCGCGGCGCTGCTGAGCGGCGACCTGTCGATCGAGCCGGCTGCCGATCGCGCGCGGTTGATGCGGCCGTTCGCCGAGGCGCTCGGGCTCGATCCGAAGTTCGGGCTCGCGCTGCGGACCGCGCACATGGCGATGTCGCTCGCGCTCGAAGGCGAGCGGATCGCGGCGCCGGAGTGCTTGGACGTGATCGACGACTGCTTGCGCGCGCAGCCCGGCGACGGCGAGGGCTGTGTCGCGGTCGCCGAGCAACTGGCCGGGATGGGGCATGCCGACCGCGCGTTGGCGTGGCTCGAGCACGCGACGCACCTGAACCCGCCGCCGGCGCGGGGGCTCGAGTCGCTCGGGATCCACTTCGCGAACGTCGGCGACACCGTGCAAGCGCGTCATCTGTGGTTGCAGGGGCTCTCGGTCGACGGTCACCCGGACTTCCTCGGGCATCTCGCGCGGCTCGCGTTCGCCGACGGCAACAAGGACGAGGCGTGGGACAAGGTGCTGCGCGGCCTGCGGCGGATCTGCGAGCGGCAGTTGCGCGCCGACGAGTGGCCGGAGGACGGGCGTGGGTGCGGCGTGATGCTGCGTTACCTCGTCGACGAGTTGGAACAGCACCGGCCGCCGCCGGAGGTCGCCGAGGCGTTGATCGATCTCGTCGACGCGTTGGTCGAGGACGAGGACCGGATCGACCTCGGGCTGTGCCTGATCGCCGTGAAGCGAGCGGATCTCGGGCGCGCGGAGATCGTCGCCGGACTCGAGGGAACGCCGGACGACGTGCATCGCGACGCAGGCGTGCGTGCGCTGCTCGTCCTCGACGTTCCTGGGTTCGATCGGCGGTTCGCGAAGGCGGTCGATCAGGTCGTCGGGAAGCGTGATCCGCGGCCGGCGCTGTCCGAGTTCGAGCAGATGCTGGCGCTGCAGTCGGAGTTCTGGCCGGCGCATTTCTTCCGTGGCATCGCGCGGAAGCGGCTCGGCGACGACGACGGGGCGATCGACGCGATGGCGGAAGTGCTGCGGCTGCGACCGGGGCAGTCGGATGCGTTGACCGAGATGGCGTCGCTGTTCGACCGGCGCGGCAATCCGAAGCGGGCGCTCGAGTGCATCGACGAGGCGCTCTCGCACCGGCCGGGGGATGCGCAGATGCATGCGCTGCGGGCCGAGTTCTTGAAGAACCTGGGGCGGATCGACGACGCGCGCGAGGCACTTCAGCAGGCGATGGCGCTGGATCCGGACGAGTCGGCGTTCAAGCGCGCGTGGAAGCGGATGAAGTGACACTTCGTCGGAGAAAGTGAAACGAAGGTGCCAGTCTGCCCACCGTCGCCTTCGGCGCCGACCCATGAGGATGAAAATGGGGTCTAGGTGTTCCTAACTCCGATCGTCGTCGGTCACGCGCAACCGTCGACGAACGATGCTGCCCCTTGTTCACGTCGCTCGGCACTGCATCTTGCTGATGTCGTCGGAACGAGGTCGGCGTCCAAGTGGTGCGGGTAGCCCGGGTGCCAGTCTGACCGGCGGATTGCAGTGTTACCCATGAATGTTGCCGGACGACTTCGGTCGCCGAGCACGACTCTGAGACTGTCGACTATGCATCCGCTCCGCCGACACACTCACACCGTGTTGGAGGAACCCATGAAGACAGTGCACCCGAAGTGCGCGGGTCTGGATGTTCACAAGGATCTGGTGGTCGCATCCGTTCGGGTTGTTCGCGGCAGGAAGACCGTGACGGACACCAGGAGCTTCGGAACGCTGACGAGGGAGCTCTTTGATCTCAGCGAATGGCTGAAGAGTCACGAGGTCACCCAAGTCGCGATGGAAGCCACCGGGGTGTTTTGGCGACCGATCTGGAACGTCCTGAACGAGAGCTTTCGCGTCACGCTGGCCAACCCAGCCACGATCAAGAACGTCCCTGGTCGGAAGACCGACGTGAAGGACGCGGAGTGGATCGCGCAGCTTCACTCGATGGGTCTCATCGAGGCGAGCTTCGTTCCGCCCCCAGAGATTCAACGGGCTCGCGAGCTGACCAGAACGCGCAAGAAGCTGACACAGGAGATCTCGACGCACACGCTTCGAATCCAGAAGACGTTGGCGACCGCGAACATCAAGCTCGCGAGCGTGTTGAGCAACGTCCTCGGGGTCTCGGGGCGCGAGATCCTGCACGCCATTGTCGAGGGCGTCTCAGATCCGGAGAAGCTTGCAGAGCTTGCGGTGGGCCGGGCGAAGTCGAAGCACCGGCACCTCGTGGAGGCTCTGCGAGGCTGCGTCAGCGAGCACCATCGGTTCCTGCTGCGTGTGCACCTCGGCATCATCACAGCGATCGAGGCATCGATTGCCGAGATCGACCAACAGCTTGACGAGGTCTTTCGCCCCTTTCGCGACAGGATCGACCTCCTCTGCACCATCCCCGGGGTGAGTCGACTCACGGCCGAAGTGGTACTCGCGGAGATCGGGTCCGACATGAGTCAGTTCCCGACAGACGCCCACCTGCGATCGTGGGCCCGAATGTGTCCGCGTAACGACGAGAGCGCTGGCAAGCGGAAGTCGACCAAGATCATGAAGGGCTCGCCTTTCCTAAAGACGGCCCTGGTCCAGTCCGCGTGGGCAGCCCGGAGGAAACAGGACTGCTACTTGCGGGCTCAGTTCTTCAACATCCAGAAGCGACGCGGACCCAAGAAAGCCGCGATCGCGGTCGGGAGCAGCATCCTCACGATCATCTACCACATGCTGCGCGACAACTCGCCGTACACCGACCTCGGCCCCGATCACTTCTTCCAGCGATCGAAGGCGGCCTCCATTCGCCATCACGTCAAGAAGCTGAAGGAACTGGGCGTGAGTATCGAAGTCACGCCGGCCGCCTGATCACTGAGGGCAGCCAAGTCGTCTCGTCAGACCGGAGGAACGCATCCGCGGAGAGATTTTCTTCTGAGGCACCTTTGTTTCACTTTCGACGCGTCCGAATCGGGGGGCGCGGGAACATGGGTGGCGATGGCGACGGATGCGAAGGTTCGCGATGTCGAGGCGCTGCTCCGTGAGAGCGAATGGCTGCGCGAGATCGCGCGTGCGCTGGCGCGCGACGAGCACTCCGCCGACGACCTCGTCCAGGAGACCTGGGTCGCCGCGCTGCGCGCAGCGCCGCGTGCGACGCGCAATCCCCGCGGCTGGCTGACGACGGTCGTTCGGCGGCTCGCGACGAAGTCGCGCCGCGCGCAACGCGCCGCGCATGCGCGGGAGCAAGACGCCGCGCGCGCCGAGGCGCAGCCGGCGACCGTCGACGTCGTCGAACGCGCGACACTGCACCGCGCCGTCGTCGATGCCGTGCTGGCGCTCGACGAGCCGTATCGGGCGACCGTGCTGCTCCGGTGGTTCGAGGGCCTCCCGCCGCGCGCGATCGCGCAGCGCGACGGCGTGCCGGTCAACACGGTGCGTGCACGACTGCAACGCGGCCTCGCGCTGTTGCGAAAGCGCCTCGACGCCGCGCACGGCAGTCGGGCGGCGTGGGTGGTGCCGCTGGTCGCCGAACTGCCGTGCGCCGCCGCCTGGATCCAGGGTTCGTCGATCGGAGCGATGCTGATGACTCTCACACAGAAGGCCGCCGTCGCCGTCGGGGCGTTGGTCGGCGCGTGGTTGCTGTTCTCGATGTCGCGGCCGGCGAACGTCGACGACCCGGCGGGGAACGTCGCGACGCCGGATCCTGTGGCCGTCGCGCGCAGCGGCATCGAACCGGACGTGCCGCCGCCGCAGCACGACACCGCCGCGGCGGCCGCGCCTCGGCGCGAGGTCGCGCCGATCGCTCCCGTCGTCGACGGCGTCGTCGTCACCGGCGAACTCGTCGACGAGCGAACGCTGACGCCGATTGCCGCCGCGAAGGTCATCGGGGTGCACCGACACGCGCGCCGCGACGACGAGGCGTCGACGACGAGTACGGGAACCGGGACGTTCGAGCTGGTCGTTCGCTACGGCACCGCGTCGGCGTTGCTGATCGAGAGCGCGGACCACGCGCCGAAGTTCGTGCGCATCCCATTCGCGGTGTCCGTCGCGCCCGATGGATTGACTCCAGTCGATGCGCCGAGTCCGGTCGACGTCGGCCGAATTCTGGTGCCCCGCGGCGCGCGCATCAGCGGACGCGTCTGCCTCGAAGCGAACGGCGCCGCCGTCGCGAACGCCACGTTGCTGTGGGCCGAGGTCCACGCCGCGCGCGTCGGCAGCCCGCTGCCGTTGGCGCGGCCGTTCGCGACGACGCGCGCGGACGGCACGTTCGTCGCGACCGAGCGGGTGCCGCCTGCCCTCGATCCCGAGACGATCGTCGTCTACGCGTTCGCCGACGAGGGCATCGGTTGGGTCGAGTTCGCCGTCGCCCCCGACACCGACCGGATCGACGATGTCGTGATCCCGATTCGGATGTCAGGTGCGCTGCGCGTGCGCGTGCACGACGCGGCGGGGCTCCCGGTCACCGACGCGCGCGTGACGCTGCTGTTGCTGGAGTCGCCGTTCGTCCGATTCGGATCCGACGTCCGGGCTCTCGAGACGATCTCGCTGGGTCGGCAGCGCGCCGTCGTCGATCGGCTGAACGCGCGCACCGACGCGACCGGCGCGGCCGAACGTCGGGCGTTGCCGCCGGGGCGCTACTTCGTGTCGGTGCGACGAAGCGGGCATCACCCGGTCCATCGCTCCAGCGTCGACGTCGTCGCCGGGAGCGACACGGAGATCGCCGTCGAATTGCGCGCGATCGCCGACGTCGTCGTCGCCGTTCGTGTGATCGACGTCGACGGGCGCGCGATCCAGGACGCGCGCGTCGAACTGGACGGTGCGGAACAGGTCGCTCGCACCGACGCCGACGGACGTTGTCGCGTCGGCCCGACGCGCGTCGCAGCACGGGCGGTGTTGAAGGCCGGCGCCGACGGCTACGCGGGCGCGACGCGAACGATCGACGTCGCGGCGTTCGCCGACGCAGCGGCCACCGCCGCCACCGAACCGATCACGATCCGGCTCGCGAAGCTGGCGCCGATCGCGGGCATCGTCGTCGACACGGGTGGGGCACCGGTCGCGGGCTTCGTCGTGCGGTCGGGGAGTGCCCGGGAGAGCAAAGCGACGACCGACGCGTCGGGCAGGTTCCGGTTGCAGGTCGCCGCCGGCTCGCGGCACGACCTCGACGTGCGGGCACCGGACCGAACGTGGACGACGGAGACGGCGCGCGGTGTGCACGCCGGCGACGAGCACGTTCGTCTGGTCGTCCAGCGCGTCGTGCCCGGCATCGCGCGACTGCATGCGGAGATCGTCGCGAGCGACGGTGTCACGCCGGCGGAGTTCGTCCGTGCGACGCTGTTCCCCGAGCACGACCGCCACGACATGCGAATGCGGACCTTGTACGCGCACCCGATCGTCGTCGGTCCACACCATGTGGCTGCGAGCGAGCTGGCGCCGGGTCGGTATGCGCTGACCGTGCAGGCCCGGGCCGGTGGGACGACGGTGTGTCCGTTCGAGGTCCTGCCGGGCGAAGTCGATGTCCGGGTGCGCGTCGTGGTCGGGCCGCCGGCGCTGATCGCGGGGCGATTGCGGTTCGACGCGGTGCCGCCGGAGTTGCGCACGGGTGCGCTAGCCGTGGTCTCGGATCGCGGCGGTCGCCAAGTCGACGCGGACGGTCAACCTGCCGTGCCCGCCTTCATCGGCGGGGCGAGCGTGCGTGCCGACGGCGATGGACGGTTCTGGATCAGTGGGCTGTCGGCGGGCGAGACGGTGCGCCTTCGTCTGTACCACCCGTCGCTCGTGGCGAATGCGATCGTGGTCCCGCAGCCCGGCGGCGCGACGCCGGTCGAACTCGTCGTCACGCTCGGCGGGACGGTGCGGTTCGCGAGCGCAACGGTGCTGCCGGCGGGTCGCTACACGCTGCTCGCGGGCGGTTCGGCCGACGCGATGTTCGACGTCGAGTTCGTCGACACCGACGAGCCGCGCGTGCTGGATGTGGTCACGAGCGTCGCTGCAGGGCCGTTCCACTGGCGGCTCGTCGGCGTGACGACGGCCGCGCCCGGTGCGGAGTCACGGTCGATCGACGTTCGCGGGAGTGACGTCGCGACAGCCGGCGGGGCGTCGCGCGTCGTGGTGGACGTTCTGCGGTGAGCGAGACGAAGTCACTTCGTCGGGGAAAGTGAAACGAAAGTGCCTGGCACCTTTGTTTCACTTCGCCGGAGAAAGTGAAACGTTCGTGCCAGGCACCTTCGTTTCACTTTCCGGACGGAGCGGCGAAGTGCGACGCGTCGATCGGCGCGTCGAGGACGAAGTCGAGCTTCTCCTTCTCGAGCCACGCGTAGATCAGGTCGATCGGCGTCGCGAGGCCCATGTGCGGGAC
>JAEYTU010000239.1 GCA_023433825.1 Planctomycetota bacterium | reverse complement strand
GCAGTCGATCGAGACGGTCCTCGAGTCTGCGATACGCGCGCACGCGTTGTTCGACGACGGGCAGCAGATCGGGGTGATCCGCGCAAACGTCGTCGAGCGCACGTTCCGAGTCGATCGCCAGTTCGACGAGTCGGCGAACCAGATCGTCAGTCATGTGGTTCGGTGGAATCGGTGGGCCGGCCGTCGCCGACGAGGTCCCCGAGCGACTCACTCAGCAGGAGCAGCCCGCGGCGGAGCCGGCGCTGGATCGTCTTCTGAGCGACCTGCAGGACCTCTGCGGCTTCGGAATGGGTCAGGCCTTGGATGCGAACGAGCTCGAAGACCTCACGTTCGGGCTCCGGCAACCCTTCGATCCGCGCCAGGATCCGATGCAGCGTCGTCGGATCGTCCGACTCCACCGACGGACTCTCCGGTTCGGAGACATAGCCTCGAACGTCCGGATGCATGTCGATCCGTCGGGCGACGTCGTTGAGTTCCCAACGCAAGTGCTTGTTGACCAGACCGAAGAACTGTCGGGTCGACTGAGGCTTGACCTCTCGGAGTGCGCGCATCAAGCGGCCGACCAGCGCGCTGAGCAGGTCGTGCGTGTCGAGCCATGCCGGTTGCCGAGTCAGGCGTCGATAGCTGCCGTGCAGCAGGCGTGAGCAGATCTGCTGCAGACGATCGACGGACCGCTCCAGCAGTGCGCGGACGAACGGGTCGTCGGTCGGGCTGCCGTTCGTCTCCAGGTCGTCGAGAAGCCGCTGCACGGCCAGGGTCGTGCTCGTCGCACCCATGGACCGCGAGTGTCGCGATCGAGTGGGTTTCGCGACAGTCTGGCGTCGCCGAACGGTGCCGGTGGAACGACCGTTCGTCGTCGGCTACGGACGTCCAACTTTGACGAGGCCTCGGCACATGACCCGCAAACCCGCCAACCAGAACGCGTCCGACGACGCTGCGCGACGAATTCCGCTCGACGCGACGCCGACCGACGCCTCCGCGAACCCGACACTCGAAGTGATCCAGTCGATCGGCTGGGACGAACTCGGTGAAGTGTTCGGTTCGCGTTCGATCGAGCGCGGGGAGCGCTACTTCGAGCAGGGCCGGGTGTCCGGGCTGGCGTGGACGACGACTCATCAGCTCGTCGCCACCGTCACCGGCGGACAGCCGTACCAGACGTTGGTCTCGGTGGGCGCAGACCGCGAACTCCTCTCGGAGTGCTCGTGTCCGGTTGGCCTCCACTGCAAGCACGCGGTCGCCATGGTGTTCGCGATTCTCGACGCTTCCGTCGCGGGTGACGTCGTTCCGACGGTCGATTCGATCCGGGATGCCGATCCGTCGCGCGGTCGGAGCTCGAGGCGCGCGAAGTCCTGGGAGCCGACGCGCGAGGTGATCCGAGATTGGCTTGCGACGCAGCGCAGCGAGGAACTGATCGATCGCCTGCTTCGCGGGTTCGACCGAGACCAGGCTGCACGCGACGAGTTGTGTACGGCGTACCGGCTCGCATCGGGTTCCGACGTCGAAACGATCGCCGACGTCGAGAGGCGCATCGATTCGCTGACGGCGGAGGAGGTTTGGCGCGGCGACTGGTACGAAGACGGCGGACTTCCGGACTACGCGGGACTCGAACGACAGTTCACGGCGCTTCGAGATGCCGGCATGGACGCCGCGCTCATCGATCTCGGTGTCCGCCTGCTCGAGCGCGGAACGCAGCAACTCGAGCGCGCAGACGACGACGGTGAGACGGGGATGGCCATCAGCCACTGCCTGGAGGTCGCGTTCGCGTCGCTCCGAGAACCCGTGCCGTCGACTGCGGAGCGTCTACTGCTCGTCTTCGATCTGATCGACCGCGACGAGTTCGGGGTCCTACCGCTGAGCGTGCACACGTACTTGGAACGGCGGCACACCGCGGATGTCTGGGCGCAGGTTGCAGAACGGCTTCGTGAACGTCTTGCGACGTCGCCGGATGCTCCGGACTTCCAGTCTCGGTATCGGCGGCGGCGGCTGGTCGATCGAGCCGTGTTCGCGATGGACCAGTGCGGTCGGTCCGAGTCGGCGACGCAGCTGATCCGTGACGAAGCCGTCGTGACCCGAAGTTGGGTGCGACTCGTCGACCGCAGGATCGACGCCGGCGATCTCGACACGGCGACCGCCGAGGCCCTCGAAGGTCTCTCGCAGCTGGCCGACGACGACATTGGCGAGCGCGCCGAACTGCGCGACCGACTGCGGCAGGTCGCCGAACGGCGCGGCGACGTCCTCGCCGTCGCGGCGTTTCGTGCGGACGACTTCTTTCGACGGCCGTCGGTGGAGACGTTCGTGGCTGTGCGCGACGCGGCCGCAGCGGCCTCCGTCGAACGACCCGTCCGAGAGTGGCTGGAGCACTACTTGCGGAGCGGGCGATCCCCGGCGGGCGATCGCGGCACGACCGGCGGAGTGGCGGGTCGGCGTGATCGCCGTCAGAGCGACCCAAACGAATGGCCGCTCCCGACGACCGGCGATTCCGTCGCGACTTCGTGGTCGGCGATCGAGGGGCTCCGAGTGTTGCGCGACGTCGCGATCGTCGAGCGGAAGCCAGATGCCGTTCTCGAGTACCACGAACGACTGCGTCGTACGCAGAGTCCGCAATCACGCAGCCCTTCCGACTTCGATGGCGAGGTCCGTGTTGCCCACGCCGTCGCCGAGACACACCCGGACCGAGCGGTTGCGATCTATCTCGATCACGTGGATCGACTGCTCGAGACGGCGAACGCGAAGGTGTACTCGCAGGCGATCTCGCTGCTCGGCAGAGTTCGAACGTGCCTCGGCCGAACACGAGCGACCGAGTGGAAGACGTTGCTGTCCGGGTTGCGCGATCGGCACGCGCGCAAACGCAACTTCCTCGACGCGCTGGATCGTCTGACGCGGTCCCCGATGGACACCGCGAAGGCCCGTCGCGCGCGGCGCCAGTGAACCCGTTCGCCGGTGCAGGCAGTGCGGCACGGCGGCACAAGTTTCTCTGGACTCTCAGCGCCACTCGTCTTCGAGCAATCGTCCGAACTCGTCCGCGAGCATCCGTTCGAGCCAGGCGTCGAGCAGGACGAACGTCGACGCATCGCATGCTTCCGCGGCTTCGGCGGCCTCCGCGGCTGCGGCGGCTTCGGCGAGCACCGCGCGCCGGCGCTCGGCGCGCTGCTGCGCCAATCGCAGCTGAGCCGCGATCGCGAGCTGCATTCGTGTGACGAGCAGCGGATCGAGCGCGACGCCGAGCATCGTCAGTTCCTTCAGCGCGCAACCGAGATCGACACCGAACCACCGCGCGTATCCCCGAACGACGTTCTTGCCGGAGTAGCCGGGCACGAACGACGCCGCGGACTGCAGTCGCGCCTCGCGATTCATCCGCAACCGACGCGGCGTCTTCCGGGACGTTCGCTTCTTGCCTGCCCCGCGGCTCACGCCTTCCTTCCAACCATCGCTGCGACCCAGACCGGCACGTATGGAGGCGTGCACCCCTTTGACACCGGCCAGTCGCGATAGAGGCCGATCGTCTCGCCAATCGCAATCGCGCGTTGGCGCAACTCGGCGCACGTGATACCGATCGCTCCCAGCGTGTTGTTCATCGTCCACTGCACTTCGGGTGCGGCCTTCGGCATCTCCTTCTCGATGCGATCCAGCAACGCGGCGAGGTCGAGGCCGTCTGCGTCCTTGCTGACGCGGCTCGCAGTCAGGTGCCAGCCGGCGCGCGCGAGCCAGCGGTCCTTCGCCTTCATCCACTTCGCGCGCAGCGACTCCTTCGCCGGATGCTGCGCGACGACATAGGCGTTCATCCAGTCCGCGACCTGCGTGCAGGTCGTCGATCGCGTCATTGCGTCGAGTTCGTCGGCGGAGAGCGACTTGGCTTCGACGACCAGCGTCGCGAGAAGTTGCGCTTCGACATTGCCGGTCGCCCAGAGCTCGAGCGCGAGCGCGTGGTTGGTCTTCAGCTTCTTCGCGATGGCCCGGATGTCGCCGAGTTTGACGCCGAACTGATTGTCGGGCGCGCCGGACTTGAGGTTGTGCTTGCGGCGCGCGTCGTCGCCGAGTGACGCGAGTTGCGCGAGGATCGCCTTGACGGTCATGGCGCGATTATGCGTCGAAGGCGCGCGACGGGAACCGGCGCCCGCAAGCTCACGGGGCGACGAAGGCGAGGAGATCGGCGTTCAGTTCGTCCTTGCTCGTGTCACCAAGACTGTGCGTCCCGCTCGCGTACACCTTCAGAACCGCGTCTGCGACCAACGCGGCCGCACGCTTCGCGGATGCCTCGATCGGCACGATCTGATCGTCGTCGCCGTGGACGATCAGCGTCGGCACGTCGAACCGCCGCAAGTCGTCCGTGAAGTCGGTCTCGGAGAAGGCCTGGATGCAGTCGTAGGCGTTCTTGTGGCCGGACAGCATCGCCTGACGCCACCACGACTGGATCAGGCCCTGCGAGACCTTCGCTCCAGGTCGGTTGAACCCGAAGAACGGCCCGCTGGCGATCTCGAGGAAGAACTGCGCGCGGTCGGCGAGATACGCGGCGCGGAACCCGTCGAACACGTCGATCGGGAGGCCGCCAGGATTCGCCTTCGTCCGCAGCATGATCGGTGGAACGGCGCCGACGAGGACGGCCTTCGCGACGCGCTTCGTCCCGTGACGGCCGATGAACCTCGCGACCTCGCCGCCGCCGGTCGAGTGCCCGACGACGACGGCGTCCCGGAGGTCGAGCGCCTCGAAGAGTTGCGCGAGATCGTCGGCGTAGGTGTCCATGTCGTTCCCGTGCCACGGTTGGCTCGATCGACCGTGGCCGCGGCGGTCGTGCGCGATGCACCGGCAGCCATGCGAGGCCAGGAAGAACATCTGCGCTTCCCACGCATCGGCCGTCAGCGGCCAGCCGTGACTGAAGACGACGGGGCGCCCAGCACCCCAGTCCTTGAAGTAGATCTCCGTGCCGTCGCGCGTCGTGAGGGTGCTCATCTGTCGTTCTCCGAGTCTGGGTTGTGGGGGCGATTGCGTCGACGTCTGGGCCACGCGCGGCGCGGGGTCGATCTCGAGCGCTCCGGATGAGCGGAACGCGTGGACACGGCGTGGCGAGCAATGGCGCGCCGTTGGATGCGCGTCCGGTCGTTCGCGGGGTGGCTAGATTCCCGGCCATCGACACGTAGTGTCACGCCCGGTTCTCGGGTCACCGCCCTGCCACGGCGCCGACCCGGCATGCGCGCTCTGTCCGCCGCGCACACCCGCACCGCTCCGCCGAAGCCAACCCGTCACGCTCGCCGAATGTTGATCCTCAGCCACCGTGGCTACTGGCTCACGCCGCAGGAGAAGAACACTCCCCGCGCGTTCGCTCGCTCGTTTCATCTCGGGTTCGGCACCGAACTGGACCTCCGCGACCTCGCCGGCCGCCTCGTGGTCTCCCACGATCCGCCGGGCGCGAATGCGCTCCCTGCGGAGGTGCTGTTCGGAATCCACGATGGCATCGACCCCCAGTTGCCGCTCGCGCTGAACATCAAGGCGGACGGAGTCCAGCAGTTGCTTCTGCCGATAGTCGGAGACGGAACCCTCAGGAACGTCTTCCTCTTCGACATGTCCGTACCCGACGCCGTTCAGTGGCTGCGCACGCCGCTGCCTGTCTTCACGCGCCACAGCGACGTCGAGCGAGAGCCGGCGTTCTACGACCAAGCTGCCGGTGTCTGGTTGGACGGGTTTCGATCGGACTGGTGGGACGCTTCCGTGATCGCGCGCCACGTCGACGCCGGAAAGAAGGTCTGCATCGTCTCGCCCGAACTGCACGGTCGCGAACACCGGAAGGTCTGGGAGCGTCTTGCGGCCGGAGGGTTCGGAGCCGAGTCCCGGGTGATGCTGTGCACCGATCACCCGGTCGAGGCGCGGGGAGCGTTCGATGGCTGAGATCCGAGCCGTCGTCTTCGACATGGACGGAGTCCTGATCGATGCGAAGGACTGGCATTACCACGCGCTGAATCGTGCGCTCGAACTGTTCGGGTACTCGATCTCGCGGATCGACCACCTGACCACGTTCGACGGGCTTCCAACCCGAAAGAAGCTCGAGATGCTCTCGCTCGATCGCGGTCTGCCGCGCGGTCTGCACGGGTTCATCAACGAGCTCAAACAGATCTACACGACGGAGCAGATCCACCTGAACTGCCGGCCGCGATTCGGACACGAGTACGCGCTGTCGAAACTCAAAGGACTCGGATACCGGCTCGCCGTCGCCTCCAATTCGATACGTCCGACGGTCGAGCTGATGATGGATTGCGCCAATCTGCGCCAGTACCTGGATCTGTTGGTGAGCAATCAAGACGTCAAGAAGCCGAAGCCCGATCCCGAGATGTATCTGACCGCCGCATCCTCCCTCGGATACGAGCCGCGGGCTTGTTTGGTCGTCGAGGACAATCCCAACGGAATTCGGGCAGCCGAAGCGGCGGGATGTCCGGTGATGGTGGTCCAGGGCGTGCACGAAGTGACCCTTTCCGGAATCCAATCCGCCATCGCGCGCGCTGAGGGCCGGACATGAGAGTCGTGATCCCGCTCGCAGGCAGCGACGAGCAGTTTCAGGCGAAGGGGTACCCGTACTGCAAGGCGCTGTGCGAGATCGACGGCCTGCCGATGATCGAGCACGCTTGGAACTGCCTGAACAAGCTCGACTCCGAGCAGAACGTCTTCGTCATCCGCAAGCAGGACGCCGTCCGCTACCACCTGCAGGAAGTCTTGCGGCTGATGGATCCGAGAGCGGTCGTCGTCCAAGCAGACGGGGTCACGGCGGGGGCGGCATGTACAGCGTTGCTCGCAATCGAGCACATCGACGACGACGAAGAACTGGTCATCGCCAACGGCGACCAGGTGTTCCACGTCGACCTCGGTGCCGCCGTGCAGTCGTTCCGCGATCGCCAACTCGACGGCGGGACGATCGTCTTCGACTCCGTCCATCCCCGTTGGTCGTTCGTGAAGGTCGACGACGACGGATTGGTCGTGGAGGCCGCCGAGAAGATGCCGATCAGTCGCCTCGCGACGGCGGGCTTCTACTACTTCCGGTCCGGCAAGCGATTCATCGAAGCTGCGGCGAGCATGATCAAGAAGGCGGCGAGCGTGAATGGTGCGTTCTACGTCTGCCCGGCATTCAACGAGATGATCCTGAGGCATGCCCGGATCGGCGTTCACATGATCCAGAGAGAGGACTATGTCTCCCTCGCCACGCCGAACGCCGTCGAAGAGTACGAGGAACTGCTCGCCGCGAAGCGGAGGGCTGCGCACTGATGCAGACGTTCAAATTGTCCGACATGGTGAAGGGCTGGTTCGTGGGGAACTTCGCGCCGACCGCGCTGGCGACGGACGCCGCCGAAGTCGCAGTGAAGACCTATGCCGCGGGGGATCGAGAGGGGCGACACGTCCACCGGATCGCCCACGAGATCACGCTGGTGCTCAGCGGACGCGTCGTGATGAACGACGTCACGCACGAAGCCGGCACGATCGTCGTGCTCGAACCCGGTGATCCGACCGATTTCGAGGCCTTGACCGATGCGACGACGGTCGTCGTGAAGGTCCCGAGCGTGGCGGGGGACAAGTACCCGTGTTGAACGTGTTGGTGCCGATGGCCGGTCGCGGGAAGCGCTTCCAGGTCGCCGGGTACGAGCATCCGAAGCCGCTGATTCCGATCCACGGTCACCCGATGACCGAGGTCGTGATCGACAACCTCCGGCCGACGGGGCCGCATCGGTTCGTGTTCGTGATCCTTCGCGAACACGCCAAGGCGTTCGCGCTGGATCGCAGGCTTCGTGAATGGGCGCCCGGCTGCGAGGTCGTATTCGTCGACGCCGTGACCGAAGGCGCGGCGTGCACGGTCCTCCTCGCGCGCGATCTGATCGACGACGACCGTCCACTGATGATCGCCAACTGCGATCAATGGGTGGACACGGATGTCGACGCGTATCTCGCGACGATGGAGTCCGCACACGCCGACGGATTGATCATGACGATGCGAGCGAACGACCCGAAGTGGTCCTATGCGAAACTCGACGAACGTGGACACGTGACAGAGGTCGTCGAGAAGGTCGTCGTCTCCGACGAAGCCACGGTCGGGATCTACAACTTCCGTCGCGGATCCGACTTCGTGCGCGGCGCAGATCGCATGATCGCTGCCAACCTCCGCGTGAACGGCGAGTTCTATGTCGCACCCGTCTACAACCAGCTGATCGAACTCGGCAGCACGATCGTCGTTCACAATGTCGGCGCCCCGGGCGCCGGGATGTACGGGCTGGGAGTCCCCGACGACCTGGAAGCCTTTCTCGCAGATCCGATTTCCCGGACCGCAGTGAGTGGTCTCGGACCGGTCGGTGGCTGACGCGTCGATGACCACGTCTTGGATCGCACGCCTCAAGACTCGCATCGGGCGACGTCTGCTCCGGATCGGGGGAAAGATGGCGGCGTCCGCGGGCGAGAACTTCATCACCTGGCATTCGCGGCCGAAGGCGGCGTCTGGGTTCGGCACATGGTCCGACCCCGGTATCGATCACGGGGAGCTCGCGATCGTCATGCAGGGTCCCGTCACGACCAGCGACGCATTCAGTCTCGAGAGCATGCGGCTCTATGCGGCGCACATGCCTGGTGCGCGACGGATTCTGTCTACCTGGGATGACACCGAACCCTCCACTGTCGACCAGTTCCGGTCCGAAGGCTGCGACGTCGTTCTCTCGTCCAAACCGAAGGTGCCCGGCCTGTTCAATGTGAACATGCAGATCGTGAGCGCCGCCGCCGGCATGCGCAGAGCGCAGGAGGCCGGAGCCAAGTGGGCGTTCAAGACGCGCGTCGATCAACGACTCTGTGCAGCGAATGTCTTCGCGTACTCACGCGCGCTCTGTGAGGCGTTCCCAGTCGTTCCCGGCTTTGCGCAGAAACATCGCATCGTCGGCGTCGGGCGAGGCTCACTGAAGTACTGCCCGTATCACCTGACCGATCAGGCGGTGTTCGGACA
This sequence comes from Planctomycetota bacterium, assembly GCA_023433825.1. Taxonomy (GTDB): domain Bacteria; phylum Planctomycetota; class UBA1135; order UBA1135; family UBA2386; genus JAEYTU01. Next base: position 575 of record JAEYTU010000239.1, on the reverse strand, counting down.
CATGGATGACATGGTGACGTATTGGAACGCGCCACTCCGGACCGACGCGCCGCCGTCCCATTGGCCCGAAGGAATCGGGACGATCTTCCATCAGGCGCCGATAGGTGAGCTGTGCCGTCACGGCGCCGCGGAGTCGTATCTCGCGAGTTCGTTCCTGAGCCGTGTCGGGCGTGAGTTGAAGTGGACGCTCGAGGACAGTTGGGCGGCGTTTCGCGACCACTTCAGCATTGCCGACACCGGTCTCGTCGATCTCTATTGGTACAAGGTGCAGTACGACACCAATGCCGAGTTCGATCGCGAGTACGCGTGCATCGACAATCGCCGTGAGATCGATTTCAAGGAATGGTTACTGCTCGTGACGGGCGCCATCGAGCCCGAGAGCGCGCGTCAGTTCGAATCCGCGCTTCAGACGACGTTCACGAATCCGATCCAACGGCCCGAGCCGACCTAGCAGCCCGTTGAGGAATCGGTCGGCGTCATCGACGGACTCAGGATGTGATCCTTCGGGCACTCGCGAGCCCGATTCGATTCCGTCCGAGTCCATTCACGGTGATGACTGTCACCCAGTGACAAAT
>JAEYTU010000238.1 GCA_023433825.1 Planctomycetota bacterium | reverse complement strand
GGATCAGGCAGCGCAGCAACAGCAGCAGCAGATTCTCCATCCGCAGCCGCCGGCGTTGCTTCTTGTAGGCGCGCAGCAGGAAGTCCATCGCCGCCCATTCGCGCCGGCGATACCGCTGGCGGTTCAGCAGATGGATCAGCAGCGGAACGGCGAACAGCAGCGCGCCGAACAGCAAGGCCGGATGCAGGAACGACAGCACTCAGGACCTCACTTGCGGCGCTTGGCGCGCGCCGTGCGCGCGGCCAGGTACGAGGACAGTGCGACGTCGAGCGGCTGATGGTTCAGCAGCCGCACGTAGTCGATCCGGTTCTGCAGGCAGCCATGGCGAACGGTGTCCTGGAACTGCTGGATCTCCTGCAGGTAGGCCTCACGCAGCGCCAGCGGTTCGACGAGCAACTCGGGCATCTGCTCCATGCCGTCGAACAGCGTCATGCGTTCGAACGGGAACTCGACCTCGTCGCGGTCGAGCACGTGGAAGACGACGACGTCCTGCCCACGCTGCGCCAGCGCGCGCAGTCCCTTCAGGACCGACTCCGCGTCGTCGAACAGGTCGGAGAACACGAGGATCATCCCGCGCTGGCGCAGCTTGCCGGCCAGCTCCTGCAGCACGACGCCGATCCGCGTCTTCTGCGTCGGCCGCGCGGCCTCGAGTTCGCTCAGGATCACACCGAGGTTCTGACGCGTGTTGCTCGGCGGGACCGTCTTGACGACGTGGTCGTCGAACAGCGCGAGACCGACGGCATCCGACTGCTGCTGGACGAGGAACGCCGTCGATGCCGCCGCCGTCGCCGCGTAGTCGAACTTCGACATCCCGCCCTCGTGCGCGTAGCGCATCGACTCGCTCTGGTCGACGAAGATCGACGTGCGAAGGTTCGTCTCCTCCTCGAACTCCTTGATGTAGAAGCGGTCGGACTTCCCGAAGATCTTCCAGTCGACGTGCCGGATGTCGTCGCCGGGGACGTACTCGCGATGCTGCGCGAACTCGACCGACGCGCCGCGATACGGCGAGCGGTGCATGCCCGAGACGAACCCCTCGACGACCAGCCGCGCACGCAGTTCGAGGCGCGCGATCTTGCCGATGATCTTGGGGTCGAGGTAGTCGGTGTCGTCTGCCACGCGGTCGGGTCCTCGGTGCTCGGCTCGGCGAACGACCGCACCCGTTGCCGGCGCGGTTGCGGTCGCGGGGGTCTGTCAGGTCGGTTCGATCGGCGGCGCGTTCACTGTTGGAAGACGCGCGGCAGCTTGCCGTCGCTGAGCACGGCGCTCGCGTTCGGGTCGGTCTCCTCCAGCAGTCGGTCGACGACCTTGTCGGTCGTCACGCCGTCGGCTTCGGCCGCGTAGCTGGTGATCAGGCGATGACGCAGGACGGCGTGAGCGACGGCCTTGACGTCCTCGGCGGACACGGCGTAGCGGCCCTTCAGCAGCGCGTGCGCCTTTGCGCCGAGGACGAGGTTCTGACCGGCGCGCGGGCCGGCGCCCCACGACAGCCAGTCCTTCATCCACTGCGGTGCGTCGGGCGTCGTGATGCGGGTGCTGCGCGTCAGCCGCAGCACGTAGTCGAGGACCTGCGGCGCGATCGGGACACGGCGGACGATCTCCTGCAGTTCCTGGATCTCGGCGCGGCCGAGGATCGGCTCGATCTCGACCGTGCGCGTCTCGGTCGTCCGGCGAAGGATCTCCCGCTCTTCGTCGAGGTCCGGATAGTCGACCTTGACCATGAACATGAAGCGGTCGAGCTGCGCCTCGGGCAGCGGGTAGGTGCCCTCCTGTTCGATCGGGTTCTGCGTCGCGAGGACGAAGAACGGCTGGTCGAGCACGTGGCGATGACCGCCGACCGTGACGACCTGTTCCTGCATCGCTTCGAGGAGCGCGGCCTGCGTCTTCGGCGGCGTGCGGTTGATCTCGTCGGCGAGCAGCACGTTCGCGAAGACCGGTCCCTGGATGAACCGGAACTGGCGCTGCCCGGTCGCCTTGTCCTCCTGGATGACCTCGGTGCCGGTGATGTCCGAAGGCATCAGGTCGGGCGTGAACTGGATCCGCTTGAACGACAGCGACAGCACGCGGGCGAGCGTCGAGATCATCAACGTCTTCGCGAGGCCGGGGACGCCGATCAGCAGGCAGTGCCCGCGGCAGAACAGCGCCATGAAGAGCTCGTCGACGACCTTGTCCTGGCCGACGATGACCTTCCGGATCTCGTCCTTCATCGCCTTGTAGGCGTCCTGCAGCTTCTGGATCTGTTGAAGGTCGTTCGAAGACGGCGCGGAGCCGGTGTCGTTGCTCGGGGTCATGATGCGTGCGGGTCGGTTGGAGGCTCTGACGTTTCGAAGGGGGTTGGCTTTCGGTCGGACGCGGCCCTTACGTCCGGCGCCGACGCGATTCGAGTGCTGAGTCGGGACGTGATGCGTGCGCGGGGCAGCTTAGCGCTTCGTCGAGGAACGCCTGACGCGACGACGGCTGCGCCTGCGGCGCACTTCGCATCCGTCATCGAGGCGTTCCGACCGGTACGGGAAGGTCCTCGGGCGTCAGGCCGAGCCGATCGAGTTCGAGCAGCACGGTCTGCGGATCGCGATCGAGTGCGATCCGCGTCCGCAGTCCGATGCGGCGCGCGTCTTCGAGCGTTCGCAGTCGCTCGGCTTGCGCGCGTTCGATCCGACGCAGTTCGCGCTGCTCGCGCAGCGCGGGGATCGTCGACGTGAAGTAGATCGCGAGCGCGATCACGCACGAGCCGAGTGCGATCCACAACGGAAAGCGCGACGCGGCCTCGTCCGACGAGTCGTCGTGCGAAGCGTCGTACGCTGCGTCGCGTTCGGTGTCGTGGCTGCCCTCCCAGGCTCGGCCCATAGGGCGCGGAGCGTAGCGAAGGGCAGCGGAACGGCCAACCGCGTGGCGAGGTGCTTATCGGACGACGACCGCGGTCGCAGCGTCCGACGTGACGATCCCGAGGCTGTTGCTGCCCGGGCTCGTGACGAACGCTTGGTTGTAGAACCGCGCGCCGAGCAGCGACGCGTCGTTCGGGATCGCGAGGCTCAGCGTGGCCGTCGACCCGGCGACCTGCGTCGGCAGGTGGATGTCGGGGCTGATCGACAGCGGGCATCCGGGCATCCCGATCGGCGCGAGATCGATCGGCAGCGGCACACCGACCCACGCCGTCCGCGAGAACCCGAGGACCATCGCCGCCAGTTGTCCGGCCGGGACGTTGCTCGCGGCGACGACATAGTTGTTGCCGATTCGCGGCCACGCGCCGGGGGCGACGCTGAGCGACGGCGTTCCGGCCGAGCCGGCGCAGCCGGTGCCGAACGTCTCGAACGCGGTGCCGATCCAGCGACCGACGCGGTCGACACCGTCGGCGTCGACGACGTTTGTCCCGAGCGGCGGCATCCGGTGCGCGCCGGTCGTGCGCATCCGCTCGAACAGCACCGAGGACTCGCGAACGCCGGTCTTGATCACGTAGGCGTCGGGCAACCCGAGGTCGCCCTGCGACGGGCGCACGTCGAACGCGTTCATCTGCGCCTCCGGGATCCCGTACCGCAGATCGAGGTTCGACGGGGCGGTCCCGTTCGTCCGGTGGCACGCCGAGCAGTTGACGGCGAGATGCGTGCGCGCGAGGTCGGCGAGCGGCGCGTTCGTGTCGCCGTACGCCGGGTACCGCTCGTACTGCGCCGCCGAACCGATCGGCGTCGTGAACATCTGCTGGCCGTCGAAGTGCTCGAGTTGGTTGACGGTCTGGCTGTTGACGACGATCGAACGATTCAACTGCCGCGTCCGGAAGCCGAGCACGCGCCCGTCGGCCTGCGTGTGGCACTGCAAGCAGTCGGTCCGGCTCGGATAGGTCCAGGTCTGCGTCCGGACGACGTTGTTGTTCTGGTCGCGAATCGTCAGGACCTCGGTCTCACGATCCGAGATCAACGTCGCTTCGGTCTGCGCCGCGTTCCACCGGTACGTGTAGCCGAACCAGCCGTCGATCTCGTGGACGAGCACGCGCGTCTCGAGCCGTCGCTTGCTGCTCGGCACGCCGATCACGGTCTCGATCTCCATGTGCTTGACGAAGACCGTTCCGACCGGGAACGAGTACGCCTCGGTCGGGTGGAACGTGTAGGCGCTGCCGGGCCACGAGACGAAGCGCCGCTTCTCTGCGTGATCGGACCAGAACGGGTAGTTGACCTCGTACGGCAGCACGCCGGCGGCTGGCGTCAGCGTCGCGAGATCGGTGAACAGGCCGGTCGCCGAGAGGGTCTGCGGGAACTGCGAGGTTCCCGGCGTCGACGGTTCGATCCGGTTGATGACCCCACTCAGCGAGATCGCGTAGACCTCGCCGGCTTGGTCTTCGCCGAACGACGCGACGCTCGATGCGCGCGCGGCGAGCGTGTTCGAGACGACCGCGCCGTTGCGATACAGCAGCGCCCACAGGTTGCCGGTGCCGTAGTCGCCGTGCAGGTACAGACCGCGCATCTCGGGGAAACGATTGCCGCGGTAGACGTAGCCACCGGTGATCGACGACGCGAGCGAGCGGACGTAGTCGACGACCGGCGCGTCGAACATGCTCGGCGGGAGGTTGTTCGGGTTGCTGTAGACGGCGTTGCCTTCGTAGACGTTCCAGCCGTAGTTACCGCCGGCGCGGATCAAGTCGATCTCTTCGCGCGCGCCCTGGCCGACGTCGCCGGACCACAGTTCACCGGTCTGCCGGTCGAATCCGTTGCGCCACGGATTGCGGAGCCCGAGCGCGTAGATCTCGGCCCGGTAGCCGGCGCGGCCGACGAACGGGTTGTCG
>JAEYTU010000233.1 GCA_023433825.1 Planctomycetota bacterium | reverse complement strand
TCGGGCCCGTGTCCCGACGTCGCCGACGTCGCGCTGCCGGGCTGCGAGCGGTAGGCGCGGCGTTCGTCAGTCGTCTGCCGCGTGCCCGCCGTTCGCGGGCCGGCGCGCCGCCGTCACGAGCGCCGCGAGTTCGTCGAGCGTCGTCACCCGCAGCGTCGGCGTGACCGTCGCGTCGGGAGCGCGCGTCGCGCCACCCGGTGCACCGCGGCGGCGGTCGACGTGCACGGTCGTCATGCCGCGGGCGAGCGCCGGGACGTGGTCGTGATAGAGGCTCTCGGCGACGTGCAGGATCCGAGCGCGCGGCACGCCGAGGTCACGTTCGACGATGTCGTGCGCGTGATCGAAGATCCTCGGGTCGGGCTTGTAGGCGCCGGCGTCTTCGGCCGTGACGACGGCGTCGAACGCGACGGCGAGGCGCGACTGCGTCTTGCGGAACGACGCGCGGTCGATGTTCGAGACGACGACGAGCTTGACGTGGCGACGCAGTTCGGCGAGCGCCGCCGTCGTGTCCGGGAATGCCGGCCAGTCGCCGACCGACGCGCCGAACGCCGCCGCCGCGACCGGGTCCGGTGCGACTCGAAACGCCGCTGCGATGTCGGCGTGGACGGCGGCCAGGATCTCCGGGTAGCGCGCCGTCGGCGTCTGCGACTGCCGGCGCGGCTCCGCCTCGGCGTGCGCGGCGAGGATCGCGTCGCGCGTCGCCGACGCGCCGCGGCGCTCGAGCCACGGACGCAGCGCGCGCTCGATGCCGGTCTCCCAGTCGATCAACGTTCCGTAGCAGTCGAACGTGAACGCGTCGAACGCCGTGAAGTCGATGCCGTTCACTTGCCCGGTTCCTGCGTCTGCCCGCGGAGCTGCGCGATCCGCCCGAATCCCTCGCGATAGAACGCGCGGTGCTTCTCGCGGAACTCGCGGTCGTGTGGCTCGCCGAGCGCCTCGGCACGTTCGGCGACGAGGTACTCGGTGAAGCGCGCCCGGCACTCGGCCAGGAACTCGACGATCGGCGCCGGGAACGTCACGCCGAGTCGGCGGCCGAGCGCGTCGAACTCGTCGACCTTCGCGACGAAGCTCTCGTACTGGTGCATCGTGCTGAACAGCGCCAGCAGCGTGCCCTGCACGTTGACGTCGTTCGCGTCGGAGTACTCGCGGCCATCGGGGGGTGCGAACGCGCTCGTCGCGTCGCCGCCCGGCAGCAGCCGCAAGGACAGGATCGCGTCGTGCACGGCCTTCGCGATGACGAGGTTGCCGGCTCGCGTCGGATGCACGTAGTCGAGGAACAGGTCGAACCCGGGCGCTGGCAACTTCGTCGCCGCCTGCATCGCGGCCTCGGCGTCGACCAGCGTCGTGCCCGGATGACGCGACGCGATCGCGCGCACGATCTCGTTCGTCGTCGTCAGCGCGCGGAACGGATTCGCGTCGGCGTCCTTCGCCGCCAGGTACGCGCGGCGCGCGTCGTCGTCGCGGTCGCTGGCCTCGAAACAGCGGCCGAGCTCGAACCACGAGTCGGCGTGCTGCGGCTCGCGCCGCAGTGCGTCCTCGTAGCCGATGATCGCGCGGTCGAGATCGCCGGAGAGACGCGCCCCGCGCGCCGCGAGGAAGACGGTCCGCCACGCCTCGTAGCCGGCGCCGCTCGTCGTCTCGGTGATCGAGACGTTCGGACGCCAGTCGCGCAGATTGGACGGCACGGTCAGCAGGACGATCGGCACGCCGCGTTGGCCGGCGACCGTGACCATGTGCTCGATCGAATGCGTGTAGTGCGCGTTCACGGCGGCGAACTGCGCCGGGTCGCGGCGCAGTTCGAGCGCGACCTGCTCGGTGTGCGTCCACGTGTGGTAGGCCTGATCGACGCCGCCCTCGGCGTCGAGCCGGTTGTCGGGCTGCAGCGCGTCACGCAGCGCGCCGAGCACGACCTGCGCGACGCGGGAATGGCGTTCGATGCCGCGCACGAGGTCCGCCAGCGCGCCGACGAAGTAGCTGCGCTTCTCGATGAACTCGTTGTTGCCGCACCAGACGACGATCAGGTCCGGCGCGAGGTCGACGATCTGGTCGAAGATCATCCGAACGCGATAGCTCGCGAACGCATGCGCGCCGGCGTTGACGACCTGGACGCGGTTTGACGGGAGCGCGCGCTGCAGCGCGGCTTCGAGATACGCCGGGAACGTCTGGTCCTTCGGGTGCGGCCAGCCGGCGCTCGCGGACCCGCCGAGGCAGAACACGCGCAGCGTGCCGCGCGGCTTCTCGACCTCGACCGACGTGTTCGCGTCGCGATAGGCCGACGGGTGCGTGATCTTGAACAGCCGCTGCCCGTCCTCGACGACTTCAGAGAACACCGTTGTGCGGCCCTGCAGGTGCAGGAACGGATCCGCCGGCGGCGGCACGAACGCGCGCAGCGCGAACTCGGCGACGAGCAGCAGCAGCAGTCCGACGCAGCACAGGATCGCGAGGTACGCGAGCTTGCGACGGAACGACGGGCGCGCCTTCGGTTGTCGGGGCGGCGACGGTGGGCGCGGCATCGTCGGCCTACCGGACGCCGGCCGTCGCGAACGGCCAGTCGTCGGTGCGGAACGGCGAAGCGGGGAGACCTTCGCCGTCGAACAGCGAGACCGGCGGGTCGCAATCCCACGCGTAGCGGACGGCGCGCGGTTCCAGCACGCCGGCGCCGGAGACGACGACCGTGTCGCCGTCGAGCACGGCGTTCGCCGGCACGAAGCGGCGATCGGCGCCGGCGACGACGAAGCCGGTCAGCTTGCCGCCGCGCGCGACGAGGCCGGACGTCGTCGTGAAGTACAGACGGACCCGATCCTGCTCGATCCGGCACCCGGCGTAGACGGGGCCCGTCGCAGCGACCGCGTCGCCATGCGCGATCCGCCGCGCGAGCAGCGCGAGCCGCCGGCCGACCTCGTCCTTGCGACCGGGGTGGATGTCTGCGGACTCGCCGAGATCGATCGCGACGGCCATCCCGGTGCGCGGCAGTGTCAGCGCCTCGCGCTGTGCCTCGCGCAGTTCAGCCCATTCGTGGCGGCGCGGGCCGGCGGCGAAGTTCGCCAGTTGGACGAACAGGAACGGCAGGTCGCCTTGCCCGAACGCGTCGCGCCAATCGCGGATCAGCGTCGGGAACAGCGTGCGGTATTGCTCGGCGCGCGACGCATTGCTCTCGCCCTGGTACCAGATCACGCCGCGGATCGTCGTCGGCACGAGCGGTGCGATCATTCCGTCGAACAGCCCGCTCGCGCGGTGCGGATGGTCGGGGCCCGGTGGGGCTGCTGGTTGGCGAGGCGGCGTCTTGCCGTCGGCCTTCGCGGCTTCGACGGCCTTCTGCCATGCGGCGAGCGCAGTCTCGTGAGCGGCGAGCGCGGTTCCGTGATTCGCGAGCGTCGAGTCCCACCGTTCGACGATCGGTTGCAGTGCCGGCGACGCCGCGAGCGCGCCGCGCCGCGTCCATGCCTCCGCCGGCGTGCCGCCGACCGCGGCGACGATCAGCCCGATCGGCACGTTCTCGCGGCGGCGCAACTCGGCGGCGAAGTGGTACGCGACGCACGACAGGTCGCGCACGGTGTCGGGTGTCGCCGACTGCCACGCGCCTGCGAACTTCGACTGCGGGGCGCCGGCGACGTTTCGCGCGACGGTCACGAAGCGGACGCGCGGGTCGTTCGCGGCGGCGATCGTCGGTGCGAGCGCGTCGAACCGGCGCATCTGCCACTCCATGTTCGACTGGCCCGAGCACAGCCAGACGTCGCCGACGAGCACGTCGGAGAGGAACAGCGCGCCGGAGGTCCCGTTCGCCAGCAGTTGGTGCGGTCCGCCGGCGGGGGTCGGCGGGAAGTAGAAGTCGAACTTGCCGTCGCCGTCGGCGATGACGGCCATCGTCGCGTTGCCGAGCTGAAACTGGACCATCTCGCCGGCCGGCGCGTTGCCCCAGATGCGGATCGGCACGTCGCGCTGCAGGACCATCCGGTCCTGGAAGATCGGCGCGAGGGAGATCTGTGCGGTCGCTGCGCGCGGGAGCGCGAGCGAGAGCAGGAGAACGGGGAGGACGGTCAGTGTGGTGGTCGCGCGTCGAATCATCGGGGCGGGATTGGAGCGGGTCGGGGCGGCGGTCGGAAGCGATCCGTGCGCGAGTGCCGGGGCGGCGCGTCAGCGCACGAAGCCGACGCACCACCACCAGCGCAGCGAGAGTCGCGTCAGGCGAAGGGTCAACGTCGCGTCGGTCAGCGTGCGTTCGACGAGTGGGTCGGGTGGTGGGGGCAGGTGGATCGGCCCTCGGTGGGTGTCGGCGTCGAGGTTGCTGTCTCGCGGCGCTTCGTGCGCGGCGATGGCCTCGTTCACGAAGCTCGCCGCCGCGGCGTCGATGTTCTGGACGAAGCGCTTCGCCGCCGCGGCGTCGACGAATCGCAGCTCGACGACGAGGTCGCCGAGTCCGGACGCGCGGAACCCGGCATGTGTGAAGGTTCCGAAGTCGCCCCACGCCGGCCGCGGCCCGCGGAGGACGAGTTGGTGCGCCGGGCCGCAGTCCGTGGCGCGGTCGATCGGCGCGGCGAGGGCGAGCGACGCGGTCGTGATCGTGATCGCGTAGCCGGGTGGGGCGAACTTCAGCGTCGATCCGTCGCGGGTCGCTGCGATGTCGAGTGCGGTCAGCAGGGTGGCGATGCGGTCGAGGTCGCACAGCGCGACGACGTCGACCGACACCGACGCGTCGGCGTGTGGGCCTTCGATCGACATTCGGTCGATCCGCCACGGGCCGATCGCGTCGACCAACGCCGACAGTTCGGCCTGCGGCTGGTCGTACATTCGCTGGTGGGCGCGCTGCTCGGCTGGGGAATGGCTGGCGCCGGCGTTGACGCGGACGCGATTCGCCAGCACGGAGAGCGCGTCCTGACGGGCCATGTACAGCGTCCGTGCCAGCTTCGCGATGCACGGACCGGCGGTCAGCGTCGGGGTGACGTCGGTTGGCGGCGACGGGAGCGACGCGCCGGAGAGCCAATGGCAGTCGTGCGCGCCCAGCGAGCGACGTTCGGCGGTCCAGGCGAGCACGCTGCGCCACGCCCGGACCTGTGGGTCGAGCGTCGTCTCGTCGACCTCGTCGAAGTGGACGTTGCCCGGTGCCAGTTGGCCGTGATGACGGAACGCTTCGAGCGCCAGGATCCCGCGGGCGATGGAAGGCGACGTCGCGTCGGCGGTCAGCGCAGCGGCCACGTCGTCGCGGAGCGAGTCGGTGTCGTTCGTCAGTCGAAGCCGCGTGCGCGCCACGCCCGGGTCCTCGGCGTTCGGACCGCCCATCCAGAGGATCAGACCGAATGCGTCGACAAAGTCGTCGACGGTCGGGCGCCGTCCGTGCAGCAGCCCGTCGACCGCAGCCGCCGCGCGCCGGACGACGTCGGGCGCGTTCGTGTAGCGATCGAAGTAGTCGGCGAGCGGGTCCGGCTGCACGAATCGGGTCCGGATCGTGCCGTTCGCGGTCAGCGTGGACTCGGTTCGTTGGATCGGTTGCGCGCCGAGCTGGGCTTCGAGCGGGATTGCGGTCAACGCGCAGAGCAGGGTGGTGAGCAGGATCGCGTGGGCGGTTCGCGAAATCGTGCGCGCGCTGCGTTCGGGCGTGTCCATGCGTTCAGAGTGCGTCATGTGTCGATCGCGACCCACGTCGTGACGTCGCAAGCGACGAGTGCCGTGATGGCGAGTGCGCGAGTCATTGCGGGTCGACTAGATGGCGATCGGAAAGCCATAGAGCGCTTCGAGCCAGATCCCGATCTCGGGCCACAGATGGCGTGTGCCGCCGATCGTGCCACGCATTCGGATGCCTCGCTCGGTCGCGGTCGGTCCGGTCCACGTGATTTCGACCTTCGGGAACGCATGGTCGCGCAGGTACCGCGCGGCGGACATTGGATCCGTGGTATCCCATTCACACTCGACGTCTCGTGTCGCGTAGTCGACGACCAGGATCGAACGCGTCGCGAAGTGCGCATTGCCGAATGCGTCGTTCGGGTAGCCGAGGTGGTCGCGAAGGATGGTCCGGGTGTCGACGCGGCACAGCGAACGCGGAGTCACTGGCCAACGCGCGAGATCGCGTTGGCTGTTCCACGGCCGTGCGAGCGACTCGCGAAGCAGTTCCAGCGTCGATGCCGTGATGAAGATGCCGCTCGGCAACTGTGCGGCCCAGCTTTCGAACAGATGGCGATTGGGCCCTCACTTCGCGGCTTCGCCGTCCGGCGCAGTGCGGATGACGGCGTCCGCGTGGCGCGAATGCTCCGGCCAGTGACTCCACCGACCGGGCCGAGAATCGGTGTCTGCGTGTGCGGACTCGCCCGGTGCGTGGATCGTCACGAGTCTTGCGACCCCATTTCGCACAGTCCCGCAACGCAATGGAATCGATGGCGTGTTCGTCTCCGAAAACGTGTGCGGCCCATCGACCTCGAAGGAGTAGCTCGTCAGGTCGGGGAGCAGGTGAGCACAAGCGGCGGCGAACCTGTCCGCCAGCGCTGCCTCGGCGTCGCTTGGGCGCAAGGGACTCGCACTCCACGAGCACGCGCCCGCCCACAGGCACGTCGACAGCAGGAATGCAATCGTCACGGCGGTGGTCCGTTCCGGTTTGGACATCGGCAGGTGTAATGCGATGCGAGACGGTTGTCTGGTCGAGCCCTGGTCACGGGAGTGCCGCGATTCCTCGCGTGGGGAGGTGGTAAGTATCATCCTGAAGGCCCAGGCCGGAGTGAACGATGGACCCAAATTGGCCACGCTACGATCTCATATTCTATCTCGATGGCACCGTCGACGCGGATGACAGCGAGGCCGTGGCGACGCTTATCGCCCGTCTACGCCAGGAACATTCATGGACGTTGGGGCCACCTCAGATGGTCGATGAAGTCGACGACTATTGCCCATATCCTGAGGACAAACCGATACGAACTCTTGGAGGAGCGCTCGAACTCTACGTGACTACTTTCGACGGTCGATACGTGGACCGCGACGTCGACGCCGCTCATCTTGCCGAGGTTTCCGTGCTGATGGACGAGCTCTCAGAGTTCTCGAAGTTGTCAGGCCATGATATCGTGCTTGAACTCGGTGGAAAGTATGTCGGCGAAATCGAGTCAGGGGTACCGAATCCAAACTTGCGAATCGGACTGATTGAGGAATGGCAGCGTGCGCTTGATGCGCGAAGAGAATAGCAGCCCGTTGAGGAATCGGTCGGCGTCATCGACGGACTCAGGATGTGATCCTTCGGGCACTCGCGAGCCCGATTCGATTCCGTCCGAGTCCATTCACGGTGATGACTGTCACCCAGTGACAAAT
>JAEYTU010000228.1 GCA_023433825.1 Planctomycetota bacterium | reverse complement strand
CTGATGGAGAGCGCCGGTGGCAACGAACGCGACTTGCTGGCGACGCTGCAGGAGCGCTCGATCCTCGACGAGTCGCAGTGCTGGCGAATCTGGGCGAAGACGCTCGATCTGCCGTTCCAGTCGCTCGACGAACGCTCGCTGAACCCGCGCGTGATGCACCGTGTGCCGCTCGAGATGGCCCGGCGCTTCGGCGCCGTCGCGGTCGCGGATCGCGGCGAGACGATCGAGGTCGCGATGCTCGACCCGCTCGACATCCTCGCGATCGACGCGATCCAGGAGCATCTCGGGCGCGGCGTTCAGCCGGTCGTCGCGACGCCGACGTCGATCCATCGCGCGCTCGATCGCTACGAGAAAGGTCAGGGCGGTGTCGAGGGGCTGATCGCGCGCGCGCAGGCGTCGGATCGCGAACTGAAGTCGATCACCGGCGCCGAGCAGTTGAAGAAGCTCGCCGGCGAGGACGCCGTCGTTCAGTTGGTCGACTACTTCGTGCACGAGGCGATCCGCGCCGGCGCGAGCGACGTCCACGTCGAACCGACGCAGGAAGGGCTGCGGACGCGGATTCGCGTCGACGGCGACCTCGAGGTGCTGCAGGTGCTGCCGTCGATGCTGCACGGATCGGTGCTGTCGCGGATCAAGGTCATGGCCGGCCTCGACATCAGCGAGCGGCGCAAGCCGCAGGACGGACGGATCGTCGTCGGCGAAGGCGCACATTCGGTCGAGCTGCGCGTCTCGACGCTGCCGTCGGTGCTCGGCGAGAAGGCCGTGCTGCGGATCCTCGATCGCGAGTCGCTGAAGCTCGATCTCGACTCGCTCGGCTTCTCGGCGCGCCATCTGACGCTGTTCCGCGAGTCGATCGAGCAGCCGCACGGACTCGTGCTGATCACCGGACCGACCGGGTCGGGAAAGTCGACGACGCTGTACGGCGGGTTGCGGCATCTGAACCGCGAGGACGTCAACGTCGTCACCGTCGAGGATCCGGTCGAGTACGAGCTGCCCGGCGCGACACAGGTGCAGGTCGACGTTCGTGCGGAGCGGACGTTCGCGACGGCGTTACGTTCGATCCTGCGTCAGGACCCCGACATCGTGATGATCGGCGAGATCCGCGACGCCGAGACGGCGGCGATCGCGATCCAGGCCGCGCTGACCGGGCATCTGGTGTTGTCGACGCTGCACACGAACGACGCGCCGGGGGCCGTGCATCGGTTGGTCGACATGGGTGTCGAGCGGTATCTGCTCGCGCCGGCGCTGCGGTGCATCGTCGCGCAGCGGTTGGTCGCGCGGGTCTGCCGTTCGTGTGCGCGTCCAGCCGAGGCCGAGCCCGAGACGCTGGGGGCGCTCGGCTTGCCGCCGGGGCTCGACATGACCGGGTCGCAGGTCGGCGACGGCTGCGAGGACTGCCGCGGCAAGGGCCGCCGCGGCCGCATGCCGATCCACGAGGTGCTGTCGTTCGACACGAACCTGCGCCGGTTGATCACACGCGGCGCCGACGAGGAGACGTTCTTGAAGGCGGCGTTGCAGCACGACTATCAGCCGCTGGTGCGCGACGGCGTCGCGAAGGCGAAAGCAGGTCTGGTGCCGCTGCACGAGGTGCTGGGTGCCGCGCGGTTGGGGTGAGCGCTTTCCGTGGGAAAGTGAAACAAAGGTGCCAGGCACTTTCGTTTCACTTTCCCGATTCACAATCGTCGCCGTCGCCGTCGCCGTCCTTCTCGTCGCGGTGTTCTTCGCGGCGACGGATCGGGACGCTCCGGTCTGCAGCCGCGACACCGATGCCGAAGTCGTCCAGGTTCCACTGGCGGACGAACGGGCGCCACGCAGCGACGTCACGATCGCCGCGTCCGCACGAATCGAGATTCCCGTCGACGTCGCGATCGCATCCGTGCCGGTCGAAGCGCCGGCCACGCGACTCCAGGTGCGAGTCGTCGCTCTGCCGGACGATGTTCCGCTGCCCGGGATCCGGTGCTGGCTCGACGACTCGGGCGACGAAGCGACCAGCGATTCGGAGGGGATCGCCGCGTTCGACAGCGTTGCGCCCGGGACGACTTCGCTTCGTGTCGGCGACCGACCACCGATTCCGGTCTCGATCGAACCCGGCCAGACCCACGAAGTGACGGTCCGCGTCGACTTCGTGACCGCAGTCCGAGGGCACGTGTTCGACGACCGAGGTGCGCTCGTCCCCGGCGCTGCGATCCATGTCGTCGCCAACCTCCAACGGCCCGATCCGACGGCAGTCCACTGCGCAGGCCGCGCCGACAGCGAAGGCGCGTTCCACGTGTCCGTGCCCGTCTCGGCGTCGATCTGGGCCGCCACTGACGACGGTCGAAAGTCGACGCCGATGCGGCCGCTGCAAGACCGCTCCGCGATCGCCGGGTCAACGTCGACCGTTCGCCTCGTCGTGTCACCGGCCGAACTCCGCGTGCGCGGCCGCGTCGTCGACCGCGCGTGGAACCCGCTCGCCGGTGCCGCCGTCGACTGGTTCGAACCTCGTCACGACGTCGCGGCGACCGTGACTGACACTTCGGGCACGTTCGTCCTCGGAATCGACCGTCCGAATCCGACCAGTCGCGAAGTGCGAGTTCGCGCGTCGTTGCGGGGCTACGGAGAGAGCACGCTTCAGATCGCGCTGGACGGGATCGGCGCATCCGACCTCCTGTTCGTGCTTGCGGAGGCCGTCACAGTTCACGGCCGCGTGATCGATCCCACCGGCGGGCCGATCGCGGATGTCGACATCGCGTTCTGGCATCGACGTGCGACGGTGCCGTCGATGCGCGCGCGCAGCCGCGCGGACGGCACCTTCACGTTGAACGACGTCCCGAACGACGCGAATGGCACGATCACCGCACGCCACGAGGCCCACGAGTACGCGTCGATGCCGCTCACGTTGACACCCACCGCCGCGTCGACGGACGTCGGTGCACTGATCCTCGTTCCCGTTCCGATCCTGCTCGGAACGCTGCGTCGCGCCGATGGGACACCGCTCGCGGACTGGGTCGTGACGTCGCGAACGACCGGCGGCGCCCCGGGCCGCCGCGCGGTGGCCGACGCCGATGGGCGGTTCACGCTCGCGCTTCCGCCGGGCGATGCCGTGCGGCTGAACGCGTGGATGGCCGGTCGCCGATTGCGGTTCGATCTGACGCCGGACCGACCGCTGCGTGCCGCCGACGCAGGTCGTCGTGAGTTCGTCGTGACAGACGCCGAGTGGCCGGATGCGCGACTCTGCGGCCGCATCGTCGAACGAAGCGGTTCACCGTGGCGCGCCGGACACGTGCAGTTGCTCGACGGCACGCGGTCCGTTGGCACCGCGATGCGGCTCGACGACGACGGCACGTTCGACCTCGGTCCGTTCGCCCGCGGCAACTACCGGCTCGTCTGGATCGCCAATCCGTTGGCCCGCACGGCGCCGCGCGACCTCGTCTCCGTGCGTCTCGCTTCGGGGAAGACGACCGACCTCGGCACGCTGGTCGTCGATTCCGACGGACTTTCTTCGGGAAAGTGAAACGAAAGTGCCTGGCACCTTTGTTTCACTTCGCGGGGGAAAGTGAAACGAAGGTGCCTGGCACCTTTGTTTCACTTCACGACGCGAACGGACCCCGCGGGCAGGTAGCCGCGGCGGCCCTCGACGGACACGCGCGTGAACGCGCCGCCGTCGCCGAGCACGTCGACGAGCGCGCCGGCGCGCAGCGTCCACAGGGCCGGGAGCCCGTCGCGCGGTTCGGCGACGACCTCGGCCTTCGGCGCGACGACGACGCCGAGCGGTGGGCGTGACGGACGGAACCACGCGAGTTCCAACGTGACCAGCAACGCCGGCAGACCGGCAACCACGACGACGAACGTCCGCACGCCGCGCCGCCGCACGAAGAACCACGCGAACGCCGCCACCGCGTGCAGCGCACCCCCGACCACGCACAGCTCGATCGGCGTCGCCAGATCGCGCACGCGTCGCACCGCGTCGAGGAACGGCTCGTCGGTCGGCGGCAGCTCCAACGCGCGCCGCGCCATCGCGACGTTCACCGCCAGCTCGCCATCCCGCGGCATCGCGCGCCGCGCACTCAGGTACGCCCACAGCGCCTCCGCCGGTCGGCCGAGCCGATACCACGCATTCCCAAGCCCGACGAACGCCCGCGCGTCGGCGTCCGGCCGTTCGACGGCGCGGGCGAACGCCGCCGCCGCCGCCGCGTAGTCCCCGCGCCGGTACGCCGCGACGCCGTCGTCGACGCCACCACCGACGCCACTGCCCTGCGCCGAAACCGCGCCCGCCGCCAGCGCGACACCGGCGCACCACCACACCAGAACGCGCGCGACCTCACCCCGCGCACCCAAGCCCGCCTCGCACCGCGCGACCAACGCACGCACCTGCTCCGCGTCGACCCCACCACCGCCCCCGTATCGCGACGCGACACCGGTCTCGATCGCCGCCGCGAGCGCGCCGGCCAACGCCGCATCGACACCGGCGTCGACCAACCGCCGCTGCAGATCCGGCGTCACGACGGCCGCTTCGGCGACGTCGAGCCGATCGGCGACGTAACCGAGCAACACATCGACCGCCGCCTCGCCGCGCGCGAGCCGCGCGTGCACCCGCTTGCCGGCACCGCGCCGCCGTCGACCGGTCACGTCGGCCTGCACCGCCGACCGCCGCCGCCAGGCGACGAACGCGAGCCCCGCGACCAACCACGGTGCGACCGCGATCCCGAACGCGAATCCCGCCGACGGCGGCGCCGCCGCGACGACCGGTGGCCCATCGAAGTCCGGCAGGTCGTGAATGTCGTCGACACCCGGCGTGACCGCCGCGCGCACCGACTCGGCGAGCGGCGCCAGCACTTCGCCCTCGGGCAGCGCCTCGACGACCAGCGGAATCGCGTCGGTCGCGATCGTCCGGTACCGCTCCTCGCCCGGCCGCGTGTCGAAATACGCGAACGTCACCGGCGGGATCTCGGTGACCGACGCGTCGAGCGGCGCGATGTCGTAGACGACCTCGACCTTCTCGCGATCGCGCCGCACGGTCTGTCCGAAGCGATGGAAACCCTTCCACCCGTCGAGCGTCGGCGGATCCAAGAACTCGAGATTGCCGGCGCCTTCGATCGTCAGCGTCAGCTTGACGCTCGTTCCGACGCGCACCCGTCGCTTGTCGACGTCCGCCGTCAGCGTGAAGCGCCCGACCGCACCCGTGAACTCGTTCGGCCGTCCGTCCTCGGGCAGCGGCAACACTTCGATCGAGATCGGGTTCGCGTAGACGTGGAACAGCTCCGGCTCGTCGATCCGCTCGTTGAACATCCCGCGCCGCGGCGGACCGGTCAGCACCTTGAAGCGCGACACCGCGCCGGCGAGTTCGATCGTGCCCGGGCGCGTCGGCAGGAACGATCGTTCGAGCGTGAACTGCTGGAACGTCTTCTCGCCGGCCGGCAGGCGCGGTGCGTGGCGCACCGACAACCAGCGTCCCTCGACGAGGATCATCGGACCGCCGGTCGACGCCGGCTCGCTCAGCGTGACCGTGCCCGGCAGTTCGCGCAGCCACGGCACCATCAGCTCGACGTCGAACCCCGAGTGCCCGCCCGGCAGCGTGCCGGTGACCAACGCGAGCCCGGCGTCGACGCCGGCTTCGATCGTCACGTGCAGCGGTTCGTGCGCGTATACGCGCTTCGCCGACGGCACGACGCGCAGATACCCGCGCTCGGCGCCGCGGATGTCCTTCACGGTTTCGATCGTGAACGGCTGCGACGTCGACTCGGTCGTCCCGACGCGGATCGTGAACGGCGGCACCAACAGCTTGCCGACGGCGTGCGGGCGCAGCGCGACCTGGATCGTCGTCCAGTGCGACTCCTCGCGCCGCCCGCCGGTGATCGTCATCCGCGACTGCGTCGACGGCGGGCCGACGCGAATGTCGAGGCCCTCGACCTTCGGCGGGACGACACTGACCGCGCCGTTCGCGTCGTCGACGTGCACCGTCAACTGACTCGACTCGCCGAGCCGCACGATGCCGGGGACCGGGCCGTAGATGCGGACGTTCGGTTGGCGCGGCGTCTGTGCCGCGACGGCGGCGGCGAAGACCAGCGCGACGACGGCGCGCGCGATCACCAATCCCGCTCCGCCTTCGGCCGGCGCGACGCCGCGGCCTTGCGGACCTTGTCGCGAAGTTCCTCCAACTGCTGCAGGTCGGCGAGCAGTCGCTTGACCTCTTCCGGACTCAGTTCGCGCGGCGGTTCGCCTTCCCGTGCCTGATCGGCCGGATCGGCCTTCTCCGGCGTCGGCTTCGGTTCGTCTGGCTTCGGCTCGGGCTTCGACTCGGGCTTCGGTTCGGGTTTCTCGTCCGGCTTCGACTCCGGCTTCGGCTCGGGCGGCTGCTGCTCCGACTCGTTCTTCTGCGGTTCGTTCTTCTCGTCCTGCTGCGGCTTGCCCTCGTCCTTCGACTTCTCGTCCTTCGACGACTCGCTCTTCTTCTGCTCGTCGTCCTTCTGCTTGTCGTCGTTCTCCTTCGACTCGTCGTCCTTCTGCTTCTCCTGCTCGTCCTTCTGCCGCTGCAACTCGTCGAGCAGGCGCTGCGCGCGTTCGAAGTTGCGCCGCAGTTCGACGCGGTCGGGTGCGACCTCGGCGCCGCGGGCGAAGTGATCGACGGCCGCTTTCGCCGACGCGAGCGCGGGGTCGAGCTCGCCGGCGCCCTGCGCCTTGCGCGCGGCGTCGTAGCGCAGGTTGCCGAGGATCCCGTCGCGCAGCGGCGCCAGTTCGCCGTTCGACAGCGTCGCCGCCTTCTCGGCGGCCAGCTCGGCGGCGTCGACGTCGCCCGCGCGCCACGCCGCGAGCGCGAGGTTGTAGTGCAGCTTCGGGTCGTCCGGCCGTTCGCGCGCGGCGGCCTGGAAGCTCGCGACGGCTTCGGCGTAGCGACCGGCGTTCCACGCCGCGTGCCCCTTCGCCTCGTCGCCACCGACGAGCAGCAGGCCGAGCGACAACAATGCCCTGATCACGATCGTCTGCCTCCGAGCCGGAACAGTTCGATGCACAACAGAACGAACGCCGGCAGCAACACCCATTGGAAGCGCGTCTTCCGCAGCGTCTCGGCGCCGGCGTCGTACGAACGCTGGATCATCGGCGCGATCCTGCGCTCGTAAAGGAGCGCGAGCGGCACGGCGGCCGCGTCGGCGCGCAGGAACTCGCCGCCAGTCGTCTGCGCGAGCGCGCGAAGGCCGTCGGCATCGAGCATCGAGACGACCTCCTCCCCTTCCTTCGAACGGAGGAAACCCTGACGGCCGCCGTCGGCGAGCAGGATCTTGCTGCCCATCGTCGATCCGTAGCCGACGGCGTGGACGACGACGCCCTTCGCGGCGGCCTCCTGCGCTGCGGTCTTGCCGGCGCCGGCCAGGTCCTCGCCGTCGGTCAGCAGCACGATGACTGCAGTCTGCGTGCCGTCGTCGTCGACGAGTTCGAGCCCCTTGCGGATCGCCGCGGCGAGATCGGAGCCGCCGACCATGACGGTCTCGGTGTCGACGCCACGCAGCAGTTCGCGGAACGAGTCGACGTCGTGCGTCAGCGGGACGACGAGACGCGCCTGACCGGCGAACGCGACGAGGCCGACGCGGTCGCCCGCCGTCAGCACGTCGGCCAGCGAGACGACGTCGCGGCGCGCGCGTTCGAGTCGATTCGGGTCGACGTCCTGCGCGAGCATCGACCGCGAGACGTCGAGGCAGAACACGACGTCGACGCCGCGACGCTCGACCTTGACCTGCTCCTCGCCGAGTTGCGGCTCCAGAACCGCGAGCAACAGGAACGCGGCGACGGCCGTCAGCAGCAGCGCCTGCGACCACGGTCCAGCCGGCGCCTCGCCGAGCTTGCCGCCGTACCGCGCCGCGCGTCGGCGTGCGCCGCGCGCCGCGACGACGAGCAGCCAGCAGAACGGCACGAGCGCGAGCAGCCACGGCCATTGCTCGGGACGAGCGAACGTCAACTCGTTCACGGCGCCCTCCGCAGCCAGACGAACTGCGCGAACAGTGCCAGGGCGAGCGCGACGGCCGCGACGGCGAGCGGCCACAGGAACCAGTCGACCGTTCGGTAGCGCGGGTCCTCGAGCGGCACCTTCTCCATCTCGTCGATCGCCGCATAGACGGCGCCGAGCCCCTCGGCGTCGGTCGCCTCGAAGAACTTCCCGCCGGTCGCGTCGGCGATCGCCTCGAGCGTCGAGAAATCGGTCGGCTGGACGACGACGCTGCCGAGCAGGTTCATCCGCCGTCCGGCGCCGAGGCCGATCGTGTGCACGCGAACGCCTTGGTCCTTCGCCAACTTGGCCGCCGCCTCGGGCTCGATCTCGCGGACGTTCTCGTCGCCGTCGCTCAACAGGACGACGATCCGCGACTTCGCGGCCGAGCCCTTCAACACGGCGACGGCCTTCGCGAGACCCGCACCGATCCCGGTGCGGTCCTCCTGACTGCCGCGTGCGACCGTGTCGATCGACCGCAGGAACGCCGCGCGCGCGTCGAGATCGAGCGTCAACGGACAGCGAAGGTCCGGGAACAGCGCGAACGTCACGACGCCGACGCGATCCGTCCGGCGGCTCGCGGCGAACTCCATCGCCTTCTCGCGCGCGGCTTGGATCCGAAGGATCCGGCCCTCGGCGTCCATGTCGTTCGCGCGCATCGAGCTCGAAACGTCGAGGACGAGCACGATGTCGACGCCGAGATCGGAGATCGGCAGCACGTCGCGGGTGACGGGGCGGGCGAGCGCGACGCCGAGCGCCAGCAGGGCGACCAGCCGCAGCGTCTCCGGCAGCCGGACGAGTCGCGTTCGCAGCGTCGCCGGGAGCGCCGATGCTGGCCGCAGCGACGCAGTCCCGAGCGCGGCGTCGCGGCTGCCGGTCACGCGCCAGACGAACAGCGCGATCGCGATCAAAGTGGCCGCGAGGAACCACGGGTCCAGGAAGCGGAAACCCTCGGGGATCACGACGCCTCCGCGCGCGGCATTCGATCCTCGCGCGTCGTCTCGACGAACTCCTCGGCGACGGCGAACGTGGCCGCGTGTGCGTCGGCATCGGGCAGCACGCGCGCGAACTTGACGAGGTCGCACTGTGCCAGGAACTGCGACAGCGTCGCCCGCTGGGTGGCCGTCAGTCGCGGATCGCGTTCGGCCTCGGCCAGGAACTCGTCGGTCGTCCGCTCGGGAGCGTGCAGCGAAAAGCGCGCTTCGAGGTACTCGCGCAGGATCCGCGAGACCTCGACGTAGAACGCCTCGATCTCGACGGCGGTCCGGCGCGGCGCGTGGCGCAGCCGCGCGAGCGCGCGCAACGCCGCGACGTGGGGCGGCAGCGCGATCGCCTCGTCGGCGGCCGGTGCGCGCCGACGCCGGCGCGCCCACAGCCACAGCGCGACGACGACCGCGGCGGCGACGACGAGGATCCACCACGGCCGGGTCTCCGCTTCGGCGGCGAACGGT
>JAEYTU010000115.1 GCA_023433825.1 Planctomycetota bacterium | reverse complement strand
TTTGTGTATAAGAGACAGGGACGCAGCTATCCGAAGACCGGCGCGACCGGTGACGGTTACCCGGTCGCACGGCAGCTCGGCCACACGCTCGTCCCGATGGTGCCAGCCCTCGCGCCGCTGTCGGTCGAGACACCGTGGGTTCGCGCGCTGCAGGGCATCGTCGTCGACGCCGAGGTGTCCGTTCGCGATCCGCGTGGTGTCGTCGTGACGCGGCGGCGGCGTCCGACGCTGTTCACGCATCGCGGGCTCTCCGGTCCCGGGCCGATGGATCTGGCCGGCGACGTCGAGGAACGCCATGGCGGGTGCACGGTCGCGATCGACTTCGCACCGGACCTGACGGCGGACGACGTCGACGCCGGACTCGCGCGTGGCGCCGTGCGCGCCGGTGCCCGACTCGCGCTGCATTCGCTGCCCCTCCATCTGCCGGAACGTCTGCGCCAGACGCTCGCCGAACTAGCTGGTGCCGAGTCCGTCGTCGCCGCTGCGTTGACGCGCGACCAACGCCGCCGGCTGACGTCGCTCGTCAAGGGCGCCGTCGTGCCGTGCGACCAGAGCCTTGGATTCGCGCACGCCGAGGTCACGCGCGGCGGCGTCGTGCTGGACGAGATCGACGCGCGGACGATGGCGTCGAAGTGCGCGCCCGGGGTGCACTTCGTCGGCGAGATCCTCGACGTCGACGGGCCGATCGGAGGGTTCAACTTCCAAGCGGCGTTCGCGACCGGCCGCCTCGCCGGCCTGGCGGTCTGACGGCGGCCGCGCCGCACCGCGGCGGTGCCACCGGGGATTCGAAGCGCACTGCCGGAACCGGCCGCAGCGCGATCCCGACAGCCACAATCGCGCATGAGTCGGTTGCGAACGTCTTCCGATAACGCCGCTCTTCCAGATGACTTCGGACCAGACCAACCCTGGCGAGCCTCGGCTCGATGCGCGGCGCCCGCGTCGGCCGCTGCGTCGCCGGGTGGCGAGTTGGTTGCTCCGCGCCGCACGCGCGCTCGGTGGCGCCGACATCGATCCGGACGCCGCGAACGAACGCCGTCACGCGTCGCTGCGCGCGCGGCAGTCGGACATCCTCGGCGCAATGGCCGCCGACACGGATCTGCCGACCGTGCTCGACGCGATCTGTCGGCTCGTCGAGGACCTGCACCCAGGCATGCCGTGTTCGATCCTGCTGCTCGCCGACGACCGTCTGCGCCGCGGGGCGGCGCCGTCGCTGCCGGCCGAGTACGTCGACGCGATCGACGGCGCGCGGATCGGAACGATGGTCGGCGCGTGCGGCACCGCCTGCGCGACGCGGCGACGTGTGATGACCGAAGACATCGAGCTCGATCCGAAGTGGGCGACGTTCGCGCCACTCGCACGCCGCCACGGTCTGCGCGCGTGTTGGTCGCAGCCGATCCTCGACGCGGACGGTTCGGTGCTCGGCGCGTTCGCGATGTACTACCGAACACCGCGGCTGCCGACGTCGGCGGAGTTGTTGTGCGTCGAGGAGTTCGCGCACGTCGTCGCGCTCGCGATCGCGCGCCGTCGCGCCGCCGAGTCGTCCGAGCAAGTGCAGGAACGCCTCGAATGGGCGCTCGCCGGCGGCGGGCTCGGCGCGTGGGACTGGCGACCGCAGCAAGGAACGCTGTTCGTCGACGAGCGCTGGGCGAACACGATCGGCGAACGCGTGTCCGACCTCTCGCCGGCCATCGAGACCTGGAATCAGCGCGTGCACGAGGAAGACCTGCCGCGCGTGCTCGGCCACGTCGAGGATCACCTGAACGGCCGCACGTCGAGCTACGAGTCCGAGTACCGGCTCCGGCATCGCGACGGCAGTTGGCGGTGGGTGCTCGACCGCGGGCGTGTCGTGGCACGCGATGCCGACGGCAAGCCGACGCGCGTCGTCGGCGTGCACAGCGACGTCACCGAGCGCAAACGCGTCGAGCAACGACTCGCCGAGAGCGAGTGGCGCGCGCGAACGCTGATCGAAGGCACCGACGTGATCCTGTGGGAGTTCGACCCGCTGCTCGAACGGTTCACCTACGTCTCGCCGCAGGCCGAGCGACTCGGCTATCCGCTCGACGCGTGGCGTGAACCGAACTTCTGGCCGCGGATCCTGCATCCCGACGATCGCGAGCAGACCGTCGACTACTGCCTGACCGCCACCGCGCGCGGCGAGGACCATCGCATGCAGTACCGGATGCTGGCGGCCGACGGTCGCGTCGTCTGGTTCGACGATCTGGTCCGCGTCGTCGCGCGGCCCGGCAGCGCACCGCTGTTGCGCGGCGTACTGATCGACATGACGGCCGCGAAGCAGATGGAGATCGAGTTGCAGCAGGCGCGCGTCGCCGCCGAGGCCGCGAGCGAGGCGAAGAGCGCGTTCCTCGCGAACATGAGCCACGAGATCCGCACGCCGCTGACGGCGATCCTCGGCTACGCGGATCTGCTGTGCGACGAAGCAGACGGATCCGAGCCGCCGGAGCGCCGCGCCGAGATCCACGCGACGATTCGCAGCGCCGGACGCCACCTGATGACGGTCGTCAACGACATCCTCGACCTGTCGAAGATCGAAGCGGGTCGGCTCGTCGTCGAGCACGTGCCGACCGACCTGACGCGGATCCTCGACGAGGTCGTCGAACTCGTGGCCCCGCAAGCCGAGGCGAAGGGGATCGCATTCGCCGTTCGGATCGAGCCCGACTGCCCCGAACGGCTGCGCAGCGACCCGACGCGACTGCGACAGATCGTCCTCAATCTCGCCAGCAACGCCGTCAAGTTCACCGAGATCGGCAGCGTGACCGTCACGGCTCGCGTCGCGCGCAAGCCCGACGGTGTACGCCTGCAGATCGACGTCGAGGACACCGGTGTCGGGCTGTCCGAGACGCAGGCGAACTGGCTGTTCCGGCCGTTCGTCCAGGCCGACTCCAGCGTCACGCGCACGCACGGCGGAACCGGTCTCGGTCTGACGATCGGTCGGCGACTCGCGACGCTGATGGGCGGCGACGTGATCCTCGTTCGCAGCGCACCCGGTGACGGCGCGTGCTTCCGGATCGAACTGCCGCTCGTCGCGATGGCCGGCGAACGTCCGCGCAAGCCGAAGCCCGCCGCGACTACGAATGCCTCGCCACGGCGTCTGTGCGGCCGCATCCTGCTCGCCGAGGACGGCGTCGAGAACCAGCGGTTGATCTCGTACCTGCTGAGTCGTGCCGGTGCCGACGTCGCGTTCGCGAAGAACGGTCGGCTCGCGCTGGAGATGATCGAGCAGGCCGACGCGGAGGGACGCAGCTACGACCTGCTGCTGTCCGACATGCAGATGCCGGTGCTCGACGGGTACTCGCTGGCACGGCAGCTCCGCGCGAACGGCTCACGGCTGCCGATCGTCGCGCTGACCGCGCACGCGATGTCGGAGGACCGCGCGAAGTGTCTCGCGGCCGGTGTCGACGACTACGCGACGAAGCCGATCGACCGCGAACACCTGATCGCGACGTGCGCGCATTGGATCGGGCGCCGCAGCACGTTCGACGGACGCCGTTTGGGCGACGGCGATCAGACGCCGTAGGACTCGGCGTCGGACGGGAACGCGCCGGTGCGGACGTCGGTCGCGAAGCGGCGGATCGCGTCGCGGACGTCGCGTTCGAGTTCGGCGTAGCGTCGGACGAAGCGCGGATGGAAGCGTGTGAACAGTCCGAGCAGGTCCGGCGTGACGAGGACCGGTCCGTCGCAGCCGACGCCGGCGCCGATCCCGAGCGTCGGCACGCCGATCGACTCGGTCACGCGGCGCGCGAGCGGGGCAGGGATCTTCTCGAGCACGACGGCGAACGCGCCGGCGCGTTCGAGCGCGATCGCGTCGACGACGAGTTGCTCGGCGTCCTCGGCGCCGGTTGCACGCACGCCGTAGCCACCGAACTTGTGGATGCTCTGCGGCGTCAGTCCGAGATGGCCCATGACCGCGATCCCGGCATCGGCGAGCCGGCGAACGGTCGCGACGACCGTTGCGCCACCCTCCAGCTTGACCGCCTCCGCGCCGCCGTCCTTCAGCAGTCGGCCGGCGTTGCGCAGCGCGTCCTCCGGCGACACTTGGTACGAGAGGAACGGCATGTCGGCGACGACCAGCGCACGGCGCGCGGCGCGGGCGACGAGCGTCGTGTGATAGACCATCTGGTCCATCGTGACCGGCACGGTCGTCGGCAGTCCTTGGACGACCGTGCCGACCGAGTCGCCGACGAGCAGCACGTCGACGCCAGCCTCGTCGAGGAGCGCTGCGAACAGCGCGTCGTAGGCCGTCAGCGTGACGATCCGCTCGCTGCGCGCCTTCGCGGCGCGCAGCGAAGCGGTCGTGACCTTGGCGGGGGTGCCGCCGCCGTCCATCACCAGTCTCCGAACGTGTCGTCGACCGGGGGCGGCGGGGGCGGGCGCTGTGGCGCGGGGTCGCCACCGGCACCGGGAGGCGGCGGCGGCTTGTAGCCCTCGCCCTTCTCCTCCTGCAGGACCGACGGTGGGCGGCGCTTCCGCTTGCCACTCTGGTCGTCGACGAGAACGCCGAACGACGGGACGCGCCGCGGATCGAGCTCCATGTCGAAGATCGTCCGGTCGTACTGCACCGGTTCGATCTCCTCGACGGCGGTCGGGCGGTGCCCGTCGTGACGCCGCTGCTTGCGGTCGTTGCGATCCGGCCGGTCGCCGCGCTTGCCGCGCCGGTCGCGATCGCCGCGGCCTTGCTGCGCCTTCTGCTGTGGCTGCGGCTGCTGGCGAGCGTGCTGCTGCGGACGTGCCGGTTGCGCGGGACGGGCTTGCTGCTGCGGTCGCTGCGGCCGCTGCGGATCCTGCGAACGTGGACCCTGCT
>JAEYTU010000701.1 GCA_023433825.1 Planctomycetota bacterium | reverse complement strand
CTGTGGGGGCGCGCCTGGATCACGGTCGCCGCCGACGGCCGCGGTGCCTATCGCGTCCCGCGCGAGTTCGCCGACCTCGTCGCGCAGGATCCGGCCGCGCTGAAGCTCGCCGTCGCACGCGCGGCCGCCGTCGCCGAACTGGCACGCGTCGCGCTCGACGCGAAGCCGGCGACGACCGGGAACGGTCTCGTCGCGCGATGGCTTCGCGACGTCGCGTGGTCGCTGTCGCGCGACGTTCCGGCGTTGATCGAAACACACGGTCCGACGCTACAGCGCGCCGTCGACGCGCACCGGCCCGACGTCGCGCAGGTGCTGCAGGCACTCGTCGCGACGACCGAACGCGCACTCGGGGCCGCGAACGGCGAGCAGACCGTCGCGCAGTTGGAGATCGCGCTGCGCGGCGCACGCGCGCTGGCTGGGCTCGCGGCGCAGGCGGCGTTCCACGACCTCGAGGGCCCACCACCGCCGGACGCCGCGAAACTCGCTCGCTCCGCGCGCGAACTCCGCGGTCGGATCCGCGCGAAGGTCGACGCCGTCGCGAAGGTCCACACCGTCGACGAGCTCGAGGCGATGACGGCCGAAGAACGTGCGCAGTTCACGCGCGACCACGCGACATGGGCGTCCCCCGGAGTCGCGATGTCGAAGACCGGTCGCTACCGGATCGAGACCGTCTGCGGGCACGGCACGCTGCTCGGCGTCGCGAGCACGGCCGAGGCGCATCACGAACGCCTCGCCGCGTGGTACGGCAAGGACCCGTTCGACGGTCGTCCGGGCGTGATCCGAATCGTGACCGACGCCAGCGAGATGGAGTCCGAGGACGCGCCGTTCTGGTGGGCCGGCGGATTCCAGGCCGGGGATCTGACCGTGCTGCAGTTCGCATTCGACTCGATCGCGAGCCTCGGCCGCGGTTTGACGCACGAACTGACGCACCGCTTCGACGGAGTGCTGACGCCGTTCCTGCCGGCGTGGCTGACCGAGGGTCGCGCGGTTTGGACCGGCGGAGCGTACGGGCGGATCGACGATCGGACGTTCGAGGCGCGGCATCTGAATCCGTTCACCGTGCAGACGCCGTTCGCGAAGGGCTACGGCGACGTGCATCGGCTGACGAAGCTGATCGACGGGACGATCGAGGACTACCGCGACAACTACACGGCCGGCTACGCGCTGTTCACGTACCTGAGCACGCATCACGACGGCACGGCGCAGCCGTTCGCCGAGCCGCTCCAGCGCTATCTGCGCAACGCGCGCGGCGGGCAGAAGGAGCCGCTGGCGTATTTCGTGCGGCACTTCTGCGACGGCAAGGACGGCCGACCG
Source organism: Planctomycetota bacterium (assembly GCA_023433825.1). GTDB lineage: Bacteria > Planctomycetota > UBA1135 > UBA1135 > UBA2386 > JAEYTU01. The sequence goes on along the minus strand of JAEYTU010000701.1, from coordinate 3,008 downwards.
GCAGACTTCGAGGCGTTCGTCGCGCAGTTCCGCGTGTTTCTGGAGGGTTGCTACAAGCACTGCTGGGGTGAGGCCGTGCCGTGGCTGCGCGAGCGCCACGTCATGACGCTGCGCGGCGAGGAGTCGCCGATGGTCGAGGACGCGCCGACGTATGTCTGGGCGCAGGCGCGCGCCGAGCCGTGGTTCGGGCAGGACCATGCGCGGAACGCCGGCCGACTGCTGGCCGAGACCGGCAACGCGAAGGCGGCGATCGCGGCATGGCTGTGGTCGATCGAACTCGACCCGTGGTCGGCGCCGGACATGCGCCGGCTCGGCGAGTTGCTGTCGCGCGATCGACGCGAGGCGGCGGCCTGGGTGCTGCGCCACGAAGACCACCGGCGAACGCCGCACGCCGCGCCGCCGCCGTCGACGGCGCCGACGCTCGCGCAGATGCCGGCGACGCGTGCGTACCTCGCGTTGCTCGACGCGACGGCGCGTGCCGATGCGACGGCGGGGCGCAAGCACGCCGCATTCGAACTCGCGTGTCAGCGCGACGACCTGCGCGCGTGGTTCGGCGTCGACGCCGGCGAGGTCGACGCACCGACCGTGACGAAGGTCGCGCCGATCGACGGCTTGCCGCGCCCGCTGGGCTGGTTCGGGTTCGTCGAGCGCGGATTGACGGGCTACGAGGAACGCCGCCATCGCGACCGCTGGTTCGTCGCCGGCGCCGATCTGCACGTCGGCCGCGAGAAGCCGAAGGACGACACCGGCTCGGTCGACCGCGCCGCGCACCAGGTGCACGCCTTCACACACACGCGCGAACGGTTCCCGGCCGGCAGCTACGTCGTGCGGACGCGCGTGCACATGACGACGTCGTTCGTCGCCGGCTGCGTCGTGCTCGGCTACGAGCGCCGCGACCGCAACGTCCGCGTGCACTTCAGCGCCGGCGACATGCTGTACGCGATCGGGCGGAAGGACGAGGCCGTGACGACCGACAAGCTGAGTCTGCGCGTCGAGGGGCTGCATCCGCGCGAGGCGCACCTGCCGGGCTCGACGCGCGGCGCGCCGGTCAAGTTCGACCAGCCCCTGGCGTCGTTCGCGCTCGAACTGCGCGTCGACGGGCCGACGTTGGAGGTCCACGTCGAGGGCGTTCGTCGGCTCGTCTACACGACGCCCGACGGCCGGCCGATCGAAGGCCACATCGGATTCGCGATGGGACAGGGCGCCGTGCGCTTGCAGGAGCCGACGATCGAACGGCACGAACGCAGCCGACGCGCGCTGGCCGACCTCGCGCCGGTCGCCGACCTGACGAAGCCCGGGCGTCGGCTGCCGTCGGAGCTGCGCCACGAGATCGTTCGCGGCGTGCCGCTCGGCGACGACGGCACGGTCGCGTTCTTCGTCGCGAATCCGATCGACGATCCGCTGCGCGCGATCACGCGTGCGGAGCGACTGCTCGAAGGGATCGCGCCGGCGCTGAACGATCGGATGCGGTATCCGCAGCGATTCGTCCTGTTCGTCCCGAACGCCGAGGCAGAAGTCCGCCGTCAGATCGACGACGTCGTCGCGCTGCACGGCGCGGGCCGCGTCGAGGTCGTCGTGCACGACGGCCCGCCGCAGGACCACGGGCAGGTCTTCGCGCTGTTCGTCGATGCGACCGGGATCGTGCGCGTCGCGACGACGTTCCTGGCCGGTGCGTCGTTCGGGGGGGAGATCGAGGTCTGGGCGCGGCGGACGCGGGCGCGGTGAGCTGGCGGGGATTGCGCAGTGCGCGAGATTCCCGTTCGGTTCCGCGCCCCCCGACGCATCACCACCAACCAACACTCACCGACTCCATGACGATCCTCCGTACCAGCGCGTTCGCGCTTCCCCTCCTCCTGACCCTTCCCGCAGTCGCGCAGAGCACGATCGTCTCGCCGGCAGGCTACGACGTCACCGAGGGCAACTCGGGCAACGCGTTCCCGTTCAACAGCACCGTCATTCGTCGCTACCAGCAGATCCACAGCGACATCGGCGGGCAGGCGCGCGTGATCACGAAGCTCAGCTTCCGCGGCGACGCCAACAACAACACGAACTACGTCGGAACGCGCGCGATCGACATGGAGATGCTGATGGGCAACTCCGTCGATTGGAACCAGGCGCAGTTCACGTTCGCGCAGAACTTCACGAGCACGCCGATGCCGGTCTTCGCGCGCCGCGTGCTGAACATGGGTCCGCAGGGGCAGAACCAGCAGGGTGTGCCGAACCCGTTCAACCTCGACGTCCCGCTCGACACGCCGTTCGTCTACACGGGCACCACGTCGCTGATCTGGGAGCTCGTCATGCACGGGCAGGTCGGCACAGGAACGTTCAACGCCGTCGACGCCGTGACGCACGCGTCGAGCACCGGCGCGACCGTGATCACCGGCACCGGTTGCACGGCGACCGGGCGCACGGCGGCGATGACGCACACGGCGGCGGCGACGGATCGCGGCGGGATGCTGCTGTTCCAGACGTCGATCAGCAACGGGCCGTCGTCGGCGCCGGCGCTGCTGACGATCGGTGGCACGAACCCGAGCCTGACGGTCCCTGGCCTTTGCGGCAGCCTGTACACGGACTTGGCGGCAACTGTCCCGATGGGCACGACGACGACGACCGGCGCGCTGTCCGGCGACGCGAGCCTCAACCTGTTGTTCGCAAACAACGTGTTCACCGGCGTCACGCTGTACACGCAGGCGATCGCCGTCGACGCGGGCCGCACGGACCCGCTGCAGATCTCGGTGTCGAACGGCCGCAGCCTGACGTTCCCGGCCGTGGCCGCCGGCCCGCTGGTCCGCGCGTCGCGCCTCTACAACAACAGCGGCGGAACGACGGCTACGGCGGCGACGTTCTCGACATCGACGCACGGGTATGTCCTGACGACGCAGTTCACCTACTGACGCGTCGGGTCGGAATCGGCGGACCGATCGAAGTCGGTCGTGGCATGCGTCGATGCGCCCGACCAGAATGCGCGGCCGACCCTGTCGACCGCCGCATTCACCGTGACCCTACCC
>JAEYTU010000682.1 GCA_023433825.1 Planctomycetota bacterium | reverse complement strand
ACCTCGAGCTCGAACTCCTTCCAGCCCGCGATCGACTCCTCGACCAGGATCTCGCTGTTCAGGCTGAGGTCGAGGCCGCGCCGCGCGATGTCCTTGAACTCCTCGAGGTTGTAGGCAATGCCGCCGCCGCTGCCGCCCATCGTGAACCCGGGTCGGATCACGCACGGCAGGCCGATGTCGTCGACGGCCGCCAGCGCCTCCTCCATGTCGTAGGCGAGGCGCGAGCGCGCCGACGCGAGGCCGATCGAGTCCATCGCGGCCTTGAACTCCATTCGCCCCTCGGCCTTGGCGATCGCTTGGCGGTTCGCGCCGATCATCTCGACGCCGAACTCCTCGAGAACGCCCATGTCGGAGAGCTTCATCGCGCAGTTCAGCGCGGTCTGGCCGCCGAGCGTCGGCAGGATCGCGTCCGGGCGCTCCTTCTCGATGATCTGCGCGACAGCTTCGGGCGTGATCGGCTCGATGTAGGTCCGATCGGCGACCCCCGGATCGGTCATGATCGTCGCCGGGTTCGAGTTGATCAGGATGATCCTGAACCCCTCTTCGCGCAGTGCCTTACAGGCCTGCGTGCCCGAGTAATCGAATTCGCAGGCTTGGCCGATGACGATCGGCCCGGAACCCAGAATCAGGATGGAGTCGAGATCTTGGCGACGTGGCATCAGGGTGGCGGGGCGAGGACTAGAACAGAACACCCGATGTGGGGCGAGACGAAACTTCGTGGCGTCCGCCGGATGCGTCGTTCGCGGCGTGTGCGGACGTTCGCCGTCGCGATCACCGTCCTGATCACCGTCGCGCTCACGGCGGCGGGGTCGGCGCGCGCGCAGTCGTCGGTCGACACGCGGAAGGTCCGCGCCGTGCGCGGGATCGACACGATCGAGTGCACCGATGGCACGCTCGGACGGCTCGTCGGACTCGCACTGCCGTCGGTCGCCGTGCGGGATCCATCGATGGTCGTCGCGTTGCGCGCCCATCTGAAGGAGCGCCTCGAAGGGCAGACCGTCGTCGTCGAGGCGTCGGCCGCGGGGTTCGTCATTCGCTTGGTCCGTTCGGGACCGTCGATCGCCGTGTCGGCGCTGTCGGCTGGTTTCGGCGTCCTCGGTTCCGGCCTCGACGTCGAAGCCGTCGCCGTCGCCGACGAGGCGACCGCACTCGTGGCAGCAGCGAACGTCGCGCAGTCGCGTCGCGCCGGATGGTTCGCGCCGCCGCCACCGGTGGTGACCGACGCGTTCCAGGCGGGTGCCGTCGTCGGACTCGCGCGTGACGGCGCGGCGGCGAACGTCTTCCGATCGGTGCGTCGCGCCGGGCTTCGCTCGGCCGTCGTGTTCGCCGACGGTGTCGACGTGCGCGCGTTGCGGGACGCCGCCAGAGCGGCCGCGAACGCCGGGATCGAACTGCTCGTCGTCGCGTCCGACGCGGCATCCGACGCGGCGTCGGATGCGGCGTTCGTGGATCTGGTCGACGCCGCCGAGGCCGGGGGCGTCGCGCGGCTCGCGTTTCCACCCGGTGCCGACGCGGCAGCGACGGCGCGACGGCTTCGACTGGCGCAGGCGCGCTACCGCGGGCGGGTCGGTCTCGTCGGCGACGGCGCCGACGCGAGTGTCGGTGGTGCGGCGTTCACGGTCGTGCTGGCCGGAACACCGACGGCCATCTCCGGTGCCGAGGCACCGCGCGCCGCGCTGCCACGATTCGTCGTCGAGAAGGCGTCGCGCGACCGGCGCGTGCCCGTTGCCGATTGGGCGACGTCGATCGGCGACGCGCGCGGGCTCTACGTGCGCTTCGCGGCGACGGTGTATCCGGCGCTCGCCGGCACCGACGCGCCACCGGACCCGCGACTGCGCGCCCTCGCCGACCTCAAGCTCGGCGAAGGTGGTCGATGATCACGTCGACCGACAACGGAACGGCGTCGCTCGCGCCGATCGCGGTCGGGACGACGAAGTGCAGTCGATCGCCGTCGACCTTCTTGTCGACGCGCAGGTACGGCGCCAGTGCGTCGAGCGGTGGCAGCGGCGTCGGCGCGAACCCGTACGTCGTCAGCACGGCGCGCATCGCTTCGGCGTCGCCGGCTGCGAGGAGTCCACGTTCGACGGCGAGTGAGACGGCGAAGTGCAAGCCGCGCGCGACGGCGAGCCCGTGCGGGATCGCGTAGCCGGACCACGCTTCCAGCGCATGGCCGAGCGTGTGGCCGAGGTTCAGCAGGCGCCGCGGGCCGTGCTCGCGCGGATCCATCTCGACGATCCGAACCTTCGCGGCGATCGCGAGCCGCAGCAACTCGACCAAGGCGTCCGGGTCGCGGCGCAGGATCGCCGACGACTCGTCGCGCAGCCAGGCGAACGTGGCCGCGCAGAACCCGATGCCGGCCTTGACGGCTTCGGCGAGTCCAGAGCGGAACTCGGTGTCGGGCAGCGAGGCGAGGAAGTCGACGTCGGCGACGACGAGTCGCGCCGGCCAGACCGTGCCGACGAGGTTCTTGCCTTCGACGAGGTTCAACGCCGTCTTGCCGCCGACGGCGCTGTCGACCATCGCGAGCAACGTCGTCGGTGCCTGCACGTGCTCGACGCCGCGCAGCCACAGCGATGCCGCGAGCCCGACGACGTCGCCGAGACTGCCACCGCCGACGACGACGAGGCGGCCGCGGCGATCGAGCCCGGCACGCGCGCAGTTGCGGAGCAGATCCTCGAGAACCGCGAACGTCTTCGCGCCTTCGCCGGCGTCGATCGGCAGGACGGTCCACGACGCGGGGAGCCTCGGCGCCGTCGCTGCGGCGGCGGCGAGACGCGCGTCGATCACGGCCAGCGTCCGACGGCCGTCGGTGGCCAGCTCCGCCAGCGCGTCGCCGAGGCAGCCGCGACCGATGCGGATCTCGGTCGGCGGCAGTCCGTCCGGCGCGCAAGTCAGGCGGACGGTCACGAGGACGCCGCGGTCTCCTCGAGCTGGCGTCGACGGCGCCGCCGTTCGACCTGCTCGGCTTCGCGCTGACGCTGATTGCGTCCGTCGCGGAACACGATCACGGCGATCCCGAGGATCATCACGCAGCACAGACCGAGGATCACGTAGCCGGCGATCCGGTTGGACGGGTTCGGCAACACCGTGAACGGGTGGATGTCGGCGGCCACGAACACCGGCGCCATCCGATCGGTCGGTTGTCCGTCGGTGCCGACGGTCTCGTACCGCAGACGCTTGAAC
>JAEYTU010000589.1 GCA_023433825.1 Planctomycetota bacterium | reverse complement strand
GCAGATCCCGTCGGTCGCACTGTTGTTCGACGCCGACGAACGCGTCGTCGGGTACTCGCTCGGCGATGGAACGGCACTGGCGCTCGACGGTGTGCTGCCGTGGATCGGGCAAGCGGGCCAGCGCCTGACGATCGCCGAGACGCAGTCCCGACTGCGCCAATCGAGCCCGGCTTGGCTGCAGGAAGACGCGCGCGCGCTGCTCGCCGACCCGGCCGGCACGCCGGCGCAATGGGCTGAGGCGATCGCGCTGCTCGAACGCGCGATCGGCTTGGCGCGCGATCAGCGTTCGATCGAGGCGCTGATGGACGAACTCGAACACGCGCACCGTCGGAAGCTGCGCGGACTCGCGAACGCCGACGCGCCGGCAACCGTGCCGGAGGCGGCGGCCAGTCTGCAGCGGCTGCCGAACCGCCCGGCGCTGCTCGCCGACGCCGTGCTGGTCGCCGCGCGCGCCGGCGACGCGGCGCGTGCGCTCGTCTGGTATCGCCAACTGCTGTCGCTGTCTCCCGAACACGCACGAACGGTCGCCGACCGCCTCGGCGACGACCTGCGCGCGCGCGGCGAGAGTCTGCTCCGCAACCGCCGGATCCAGGATGCCCTCGACGTGCTGGCGCCACTCGTCGAGCTGCTGCCGACGCGCGCCGACATCCGCGCCGCGCTCGCTCGCGCGCTGCAGGCGAGTGGCCAGCGCGACCTCGCCGCCGCCGAAGCCGCCGAGGCGGCGCGCCTCGACGCGTCACACGACGCGCTCGCGCAGACGCTGGCAGCCGAGCGCAGCAGCGATGGCAACGCCGTCGTGATCCCGTTCGACCCGGCCACGCGGACGATCCAGACCGAGGTCTCGTTCGCGGGTGTCCCGCTGCCGTTGATCGTCGACACCGGCGCTTCGCTGACGACGATCCCGTCGGCGCTCGCCGATCGGCTTCGGCTGCGTGATCCGAACAACCGCCGGGTCGTCGTCACGACCGCCGGCGGAGAAGTGACCTGCGAGGTCGTGACCGTGCCGTGGATCCAGATCGGGAAGCTGCGTCTGGCGCGGGTCGACGCCGTCGTGCTCGACCTGCCCGGGTCGCTCACCGGAAGTGGCCTGCTCGGTCTCAACGTGTTGAACCGTCTTCACTTGGAGATCGACGCCGAGAACAGTCGGCTGACCCTCCGTCCGCAAGGTCGCTCCCGCCGCGGCCGATGAACGGGTTGCCCGGACTGAAAGTCCGGCGGAGTAATCGACCCGTCGCGGCGTCGGAGCCGCCTCACTCCCGTTCGAACGGAGCCCTGTCGCATGGCCAAGTCCTTCGCCGTCCTCGTCCCGGTGCTGCTCGCCGGTCTCGCCCTCCCGCCCCTGGTCGCACAGGAAGCGTTCATCGTCCGCCGCGGGCAGGATCGCGCGCCGCAACCGCCCCCACCGGCGCACGCGCACACGAACCCGATGCAGCACCAGGCCCACGGCGACGAATGGCGCGACGAACTGCGCCGGATCGTTCGCGAGGAGGTGCGGATGGCCGTTCGCGAGGAGCTTCGACGCGCATTCGCCGGCGCGCAGGAACGGATGTCCGACGACCGGCGTCCGCAGCCGGCGCAGGACGGCCCGCGCAATCCGAATCCGCGCACACCGAACGCCCGAGCGGAGCGGACACCGCGCAGGTCGGTCATGCTCGGAACCCCTGCGACCCCGGTAACCCCAGTGACCCCGCCGACCCCGGCGGCGATTCGCCTCGTGACGCCGACCCCCGCGGCCGACGCGCAGAACGAACGGCTGCACGCACTGATTCGACGAGCCCGTGAGCGCGCGGCGCCGGTCGACGTCAAGGTCGAGCGCGTCCACGTCGAACCCGTCAAGGTCGAACCCGTCAAGGTCGAGCGCGTCGAGCTGCGCGAAGTTCGAACGACGGCACCGGCCGTCGAGATCCGGACGAACGCGGCTCCCCCGGCGAACTCCAAGCGCCGGATCCTGGTCTGACCCGTTCGCGAACCCTCGACGCAGCGCACACCCGACACCGATGCAACCGCACGCCGAAGCCGACGCCGTCCACCTGGTGGGTTTCCACCGGGCGATGGCCGAGCACGCCGACGGGCTGAAGTCGTTCGCGGCGCGCATGCTGCGCGACCCGCAGCTCGCCGAGGACATCGCGCAGGACGCATTCCTCGCGCTGTACCGGCACCTGAACCAGGTCCCGGCCTCGGCCTATCGCCCGTGGCTGTATCGCGTGACCCGCAACCTGTGTCTCGACGTCCTGCGTCGGCGCAAGTTCAAGCTGAAGCTGTTCCGCGACGTCGGCAACGACGACACCGAGGACTTCACGCCGCGCGACGACCGCGGCCTGCGCCCCGAGGTCGCGATGCAGAATCGCGAAACACAGCAAGCGATCGAGGAGGCAATCCAGTCGTTGCCCGTCAAGTTCCGCGAGGCGTTCCTCCTCTGCGAAGTGCAGGGGCTCAGCTACGAGGACGCCGCCGCCGTCATGAAGTGCCCCGTCAAGACCGTGTCGACCCGTTTGTTCCGCGCTCGCCAGCGCTTCAAAGCCGCGCTGTCCGGAGTGATCGAGGTCTGAACCGATGAACTGCCGAACCTACCGACACCAGATGTCCGTCTGCCTCGACGGCAGACTCCCCGCCGGAAAGCGGGCCGCGCTGATGGCGCACACCGATCACTGTGCGCCGTGCTCGCGCGAATGGGCCGAGTTGTGCGCCGCCCAGCAGCTCGCTCTCGAGCTGCGCACGCACACGGTCTCCGCCGACTTCCGCGACTCGCTGTGGGAGCGCATTCGCGCCGGCGAGGCCGGCCCCGACGTGGTGACCGTCGAACCCGTTCCGCTGACGATGCGGATCCGTTGGTTCGTCGCCGGCATCGCGGCCGCGGCCGCCGTGATCGTCGCGGTGCAGCTGTTCCGCGCGAACGCCGCGACGACCACCCCGCCGCACGACGGCGCGGCCCCGACCGACGTCGCCCGCGTCGACGCGCCGACCGACACCGGAACCCCAGGACGGCCGGACGGCGAACGCGCCGAAGGCCAGTCCACCCCACGGCAACCGAGCGTCCCGATCGCCCCCTTGGACGCTCGGTTTGCCGCGGAATCCGGCGCCAGCCGCGCTGCGGCGTCGATCGTGCAACTTCGTTCGGTCCTCGAGGACCTCGAGGACCTCGACCGTCCGGTCGCGACCGATGGCGCGTCGCGCTTCCCCGAACTCCGTTCGCGCGTCGCGTCGGAGGCGAGCCAGTTCCTCGGCGCGGCACGCCAACTGCGCTGGATGCACGAGCGCAGCCTGATCGTCATGCAGCCCGACATGCTCGAAGCGATCGGCCGCGCCGAAGGTCAGATCCACGGCCTCGATCTGGTTCGCACGCCGGGCGAATTGCGCGTCGCACTCGAGCCGCTCCGCAGCGTTCCGACGCAGCAGATCCGTGAACGCTTCTTCGTCGCCTGCTGCGACGTCGATCGCCGCTTCCGCGACCTGATCCTGCGCGAGCCGGGCTCGGCGATGCGGATCCAGGACATGTTCGGCGGCGAGTTCCAGATCCACATCCAGCAGATGACCCCCGACCAGGTCCTGCGTGGCCAGGTCACCCCGCAGGACCGCGAAGTGCAGGTCTTCGTCCTGCGCAGTTCCGGCGGCGGAACGTTCTCGACCGGGTTCACGACGCAGCCGCCGACCCGGGTGCGATGACGCGAGGGCGGTGACCGGAGCGGCCGGACCTGCTACGTAGGGTCGCCCGCCCGCCCCCGCCGTCCGCAACCGTCGCACCGGCATGCAGACCCTCCTCTTCGTCTTCGCGCTGCTCGTCTGCGGCTTCGCTCCGGCAACCGCACGCGCGCAGACCGAGCGCACGCTCGCGGACCTCCCCGCCGCAGAGGCCGCGAAGGTCTTCGACCTGTGGTTCGGGCAGTTCCGCGGCGGCACCGTCGATCTCGGCAGCTTCGACGATCGGCGATCGAAGTCGGTCCTCCACCAACGCAAGCTGCTCCCCAACGACGTCCGCGGTCGACTGACCGCCCAACTCGAACTGAGTCTGCTGCTCGACCGGTTGATCGCCGACGGGACGCCGGACGCGGCGCTGCGGATCCTGCGCGCCGGCGGCTTCGCGCAAACGCCATCGCCACGACACGCGCGGAACGGCGCGCACGTTGTGGCGGCGATGTGCGTCGACGCGCTGACGCGCTTCGAGAGCGTCGCCGCGCAGGACTTGATGCTGCGCGCCGCGTCGTCCTCGCTCGACGACGACTCCGACCGGACGTGGCACGAAGGGATGCGTTGCCAAGCGCTGCGCGCGCTCGGTCGCCGTCGACACCCGGTCGTGCGGCCGTTGCTCGTGCAGGCGCTGGCCGCGACGCAGCCCCACGTCCGCGCAGCCGCCGCCGATGGCCTTCGTCCGTGCCGGCACGCTGGCG
>JAEYTU010000567.1 GCA_023433825.1 Planctomycetota bacterium | reverse complement strand
CCGCACACCGAGCTCGTCGCGTCCGGCCGCCGGGCAGCCGGCGCCGATCCGCATTCGCAGCCACTCCTGCTCGTCGACGTCGAGGACCGACGACAGCGCGTCGAGGAACGCGCCGAACGACGCGAGTCGCGCCGCCGTCGGTGCCGCGAACTGGTCGAGGCCGGCGCGAACGAGACGTTCGACGGCGCCGCGGATCGCCTCGACGCCGGGCAAGCCGAACGCCGGTTGCTGCAGCAGCCAGTCCGGTTGCAGGCGCAGCAGGTGTCCGAGCGTTCGCAGGCCGAGCGTCCGCAGCTCGCCTTCGAGCGGCGCGGGCAGACCGAGACCCGACAGCGGGAACGCGAGGAACGCGTCCGGCAGCAAGCCCGGGTCCTGACGCCGCGACGCGCCGAGACGCTCGAACCGCAGCAGGACCGTGCGATAGACGTCCTCGGTGAACCCGGGGACCGCCAGCACGCGATCGGTCGGCAGCGCGAGGAACTCGCCGACGGTCTTGACGGCGAGCGGCAGGAACAGCGCCGGGTCGACGTCGTCGCCGATGCAGTCGACGAGCGGCAGCTCGCGACATTCGTCCGGCAGGTCCGGCGGTGCCGGGCGCGTCGCGACGCGGCTCCGCAGCGTCCGCAGCAACGCGCGATGACTCGACGAGCGCACACCGGCCGCGAGGAAGTCGCGCCGCGGCCGGCGCAGGAAGTCGCCGACCGTCGTCACGCCGAGCGCTTCGCAAGCGGCGCGAATCGACGCGCTGCGGACCAGCGGCCGCAGCGGCGACTGCAACGTCAGCGGTTGCTCCGTCGGCGGTCTCATCGGGCCGCTCCCGGTCGGATCGAACGGAAGCGAGGTGCCGCCGGCATGGCGTCGCGCACGGCGTCGATGCGGCGGTCGTCGGTGGCGCTCGGGAGCTGCGTCTCCGGCAGGCCGAGACGGAGCAACGTCGCACCGGCGAGCGCGCCGAGCTGCGACGACGGGTCGCTGTAGAGATGCAGCAAGAGTGGGCGGGCCTGCGCGAGTGGCAACTGCGCGCAGATCGCGACGGCGCGGGCGCGACCTTCGAGCGTTTCGGGCAGCGACGCGGCGAGGCGTGCCACGACGACGCCGGCGTCGAACTGCGTCAGCGACGACTCCGCGAACCGGCGCAGCGGGTGCGGCGTGACGTCGAGCGCGAGCGGCAGCAGCGTGTCGAGCGCGCGATCGGCACCGGCGCGGGCCGCCGCGCGAACGGTCGTCGCGAGGACCGGGTCGCGCCGCTGGGCATGGCGCTCGACGGCGGCGGTCAGCGCGTCGCGCATCGCGGCGTCGGCGTTCTCGACGCCCGGCAGCCACGACAGGTCGATCGACGCGTCGCGGCGAATGCGTTCGTGCGCGTCGCCGAGCGCCGCCGTCGCGAGTCGCAGTCGTCCGGCTGCGTCGCGCGTGCGGACGAGCGCCGTCACGTGGGCGACGAGTGCAGGATCCTTCGTCGGGATCGCGCGGACGTTCGGCACGGTCAACGCGACTCCGGACGGCGTGACCCGGACGAACGCCAGCACACCGACGCCGGGGACGAGCCCGCGCAGCGCACTGCCGCAGCCGTACATCGCCGGTTCCGACAGCTCGAACGTGTCGTCGACGTCGCCGGCGATCCGTCGCTGGACGCGGAACACGACGCGATGCGGATCGCCACCCGGATCCGGCAGCGCCACGACGCGCGCCTCGACGACGGCGCTCGACGCGTCGACGAGACGAGCGAGCGTCGACGCCTCGTCCTGGGCAGCCACGGAGACGCCGAGCAGCAGCGACAACGAACCGACGACGCGGAGCAGCATGTTCATCGCAGAAGGATCCGATGGCGCAGGTAGGCGATCGTCAGATCGCGGAACGCGTAGTCGAGGCCGACGAGCGACTCGTAGCCGACGGCCGGTGCCATGACGTCCGTCGTCTCGGCGAACTCGTTGTGCAGCGACGCATCGCCGTGCAGGCCGCCCGGGTTCGGTCCCGGCGCGACGAGGCCGACCGAGTGGCCGATCTCGTGCGCGAGGATCACGCCGATCGCCGTCGCCCAGTCGTCGGCGCCGGTGAACACGACGTTGAACCGCGCCCGCTGCTCGGTCGTCGCCGTCGCGTAGTCGAAACCCGGTGCGAGCACGATCGAATCGAGCGCGTGCGCGCCGGCCGCCGTTCCGCCCATCGCCGGCGACAGGTTCAGGAAGCGCCGCGCGAACACGGTCAAGAACGACGGGTAGACCTGCAGGTGGATCTTCGTCTGGTAGAGGAACATCTCGCTCGGGAACACGCCGAGCCCGGGGCGTGTCGCGATGTTCAACTCGGCCGGTGCGGCGTTGCGGTAGTCGTAGAACGCGCGCCCGAGCGTGCCGGTCGTGTCGGCGCCGTACTCGCGTCCGCGCGCGCCCTGGGGGTCGAGACCGCCGACGGCGATCTGCATGTGCGCGACGCCGAGGGGCCGGCGGTGGGTCAGGCGCACCGCGACCGAGTCACTGCCGAGCACGGTGCCGGTCGGCCCGCGATGGAACAGCCGGTTCGTCGACGCCAGCATCCCGTCGCGGACGATCGCGATCATCCGTGCGTTCGTGCCGGCCGGGTCGCCCTCGGCGATCAGTCCGAGCCGCATCAGGTCGTCCTCGAAATCGGTCCGACCATTGCCGTCGCGATCCATGTCGAAGCGCGTCCAGACGACCTGCGTCCGTTCGAACGGAACCGTCGGGTCGTCGGCCGTCGCGACGCGGAACGTCAGCGGCGCCGACGTTCCGACGTTGCCGGACAGGTCGCGAACGCGCGCCGTGACCGTGTAGGTTCCGGTCGGCAACGGGCGATCGGCCGGCACGGTCCAACGGCACGACGTCGTGTCGACGTTCGCCGTCGCGAAGATCGCCTCGGCACCCGGCACGCTGCCGGTCGCGTCGAGTTCGATCTCCGTCGACGTCATGTCGAGGCTGTAGTGGACCGGGTCCTCGGCCGAGACCTCGATCGTGAAGCCCGACGGCGGCACGGTCAGGTTCGTGTTGCGCGCGGCGTCGATGCCGTTCAGCGTCACGCGGACGCTCGGGGCGATCAGGTCGGTCGCGTAGCCGATCCGGAACTCGCTGACGATCGGATCGAGCAGCCAGTTGCCCGACGCCTCGCGAAGACCGCCGACGCCGCCTTCGATCCGGATCCGATACCAGACGCCGGTCGCTATCGACGACGTCGGCGTGAACGTGATCAGACGGTTCGAGCGCGACAGCGCGAGTGTGCCGGGGACGTCGAAGCCACCCGAGGTCACGCGGACGACGCTCGCGTTGACCGTGTCCGGATCGAGCGGTTGGTCGGCGAGGACGACGAGCTTGGCGCCGGCCGGCACGGAGACCGACGACTGCATCGGCAGGACCAGCAACGCCGGCAGCGTCGGATCGTCGGCCGTGCGGAACGTCAGCGTGACGTCGGCGGCGAGCGGGTTGCCGGCGCGGTCGCGCAAGCCGTCGTGGCCACCGCGAACGCGGACGACGCATTCGGCACCCGGCGGCAGCGACGCCGCCGGCGTGATCTGGATCCCGGTCTGCAGCATGACCGTGACGGCGATCGCGACCGGCGTCCCGGCAGCGGTCAGCGTGACGGTCGACGGGGAGACGCGTGTCGCGTCGAGCACGTCGTCGAAGACGAGCTTCGGTGTGACGTTCAGAG
>JAEYTU010000566.1 GCA_023433825.1 Planctomycetota bacterium | reverse complement strand
AAGCAGGCGTGTCGCGACGCCGGCGCCGATCTCGTCCTCCCGAAGACGAACGACACCGACGGGATGCTGAAGAAGATCGAGGCGTTGATCGACGACTACAAAGCGAACCTGCCGAGTCGCTCGATCGACACCGACATGGGTCACTGCATCGTCAAGGCGACGACCGACGTCTTCAAAACGATGATGCAGATGAAGGTCGTGCCCGGTGAGATCGCCGTCGAGAAGGCCAAGCCGCGCAAGGCCGAGGTCATCGGGTCGATCGGCGTCGCTGGCTTCCTGTCGGGTTCGATCTCGGTGTTCCTGTCGCGTCGCATCGCGTGCGAGGCGGCCGCCAAGATGCTGATGCTCGAATCGCCGGACGCGATCGGCAACGACGACCTCGTCGACGCGATCGGCGAACTGACGAACATGATCGGCGGCAGCATCAAGACCGAGTTGTTCAAGAAGGCGCCACTGTTCGACATCTCGGTCCCGAGCGTCTACGTCGGCCAGGATCTGCAACGCCGCACGATCAGCGACGACCTGTGCTTCCTCGTTCCGTTCACCTACGAAGGTCACGAGTTGTCGGTCGAGTTCCTGATGATCACGAAGGACAGCTCGGGCACGACCGGCGTCCAGCGCTCGTTGGTCGACAGCATGAAGTCGTGAGTCGACGCGCGTGGCGACGCGTCCGCGCGCTCCCTACGCTCCCGCGCCTTCGCCGCCCGAATGGGTCCGACGTCGGATCCGACCGAGCGGAGCGAGCCTCAGCGACGGAGTGACGATGGCGACGCGGCGTGGTGGACGGACGGGGCGGAAGCGCGGTGTCGCCGGTGCGCGACGCGAGGATCCGGCGCGCTTCGACGCAGCGCGGCATGCGGAACGACGGGAACGGCTGCTGCGCACGCTCGGCGATGGGTTGCTGATCCTCCCGACTGCGGCGCATCCGCTGCGCAACGCCGACACGCACTACGACTTCCGGCCGGGCAGCGACTTCCACTACCTGACCGGATTCCCCGAGCCGGAGAGCGTGCTCGTCGCGACCCGCACTGGTCGCCGCCGGCACCACGCAATCCTGTTCGTCCGGCCGCGTGACCCGCAGCGCGAGGTCTGGGACGGACGGCGTGCCGGCGTCGACGGCGCCGTCGAACGGTTCGGCGTCGACGAGGCGCATCCGATCGGCGAACTGTTCGAACGGCTGCCGGAGTTGCTGGGTGGACAGTCGCGGCTGTTCCACACGCTGCAGCGCGACCGCGTCTTCGACGAGGCGTTGATGGCGGCCACGGCGCGCCACGCGCAGCAACGCCGCCGCGCGGCGCCGGCGGCCCATCCCGAGTTTCGCGATCCGCTGCCGGAACTGGCTGCGATGCGCGTCGTCAAGAGCGAGGACGAGATCGCGTGTCTGCGCCGCGCCGCCGAGATCACGGCGTGTGGTCATCTCGAAGCGATGGCCGCCGCGCGGCCCGGGATGGCCGAGTACCAGGTCCAAGCCGAGTTGGAGGGGACGTTCCGAAGCCTCGGCGCGCGCCGCAACGGGTACTCGTCGATCGTCGCGAGCGGCGCGAACGCCTGCACGCTGCACTACGTCGAGAACGACCGGACGATGGAGCCCGGCGACCTGCTGCTGATCGACGCCGGCGCCGAGTACGGGATGTACACGGCCGACGTGACGCGGACCTTCCCGGTGTCGGGACGCTTTTCCCCCGCGCAACGCGCCGTCTACGAGGTCGTGCTCCGCGCACAGAAGGCCGGGATCGCGGCCGCCCGCGTCGGACGCGCGTGGAACGCACCCCACGAGACCTGCGTCCGCTGGCTGACGAAGGGACTCGTCGAACTCGGCGTGCTGAAGGGCCGCGTCGACGCGCTGATCGCCAAGAACGCACACCGCAAGTGGTACATGCACGGCAGCAGCCACTGGCTCGGACTCGACGTGCACGACGCCGGTGCCTACGTCGACGCGCGCGGAAAGCCGGTGCGTCTGCAAGCCGGCAACGTGCTGACCATCGAGCCTGGGCTGTACTTCGACCCGAGCGACAAGAGTGTGCCGAAGGAGCTGCGCGGTATCGGCGTCCGGATCGAGGACGACGTGCTCGTGACGGCGGCGGGGCCGGACGTGCTGACGGCGCGGATCCCGAAGGAGCTGCGCGACGTCGAGGTGGCCTGCGTGCGGTGACGAGCCGCGTGCCCAAGCGAGACGAAGTCCGATGACGAAGCCCGAGAGACCCGATGCGCGCAGGATGGTGCTCGGCGGTCTCGCGGTTTCGCTCGTCCTCACGTTCGTCATCGCCGGTCTGTGGCTCGCACGCGCGAAAGGTCCCGCGCCCAACCGAGAAAATCCGACGACCACCGCTCCGGCGTCGGCGTCCGCCGAGCCCGCGCATGCATCGGCACCGACGCCGATCCGATCCGCCACTCGCCATGAAGTCCCGGACGACGCGAGTGGCAAGCGCTTCGTCGCCGTCTGCGACGACGACCCGATTCCTGACGTCGTCGTGCACTACGCAGCGCCGGGCCAGCTCCGCGGCGCCGTGACGACCGATGCGGACGGCAGCTTCGTCCTCTCCGGTCATGGCCCTTGGTACGTCGATCTCGCGTCACCGCCGCACTTGCCGCTCGAACGCGTCCTGACCCGCGCACACGACGGTTGGTTCCGCTGCGAGAGGATGGGCTCGATCGACGTGGTCGTCGCCGGGCTCGACATTCGGCGCGGACGCGCGCTCCAAGTCTCGATCAGGCCGTTCGCGCCCGATCCGGACGATTTCCTTCCCGAAGGCAGCCACGTCGTCGCGGACTATGGCGAAACGCTCGCCCATCTGGCGAAGACCGGCAGATCGCTTGCCGACGAATCGACCGAGGCTGCTGTTGCGCGACTCCCGAGTGACGGCCCCGACGTGCGAACGCGCGTCACCGCGATCGTCGACGCTGGGTTCGCAGCCGGCACGTTGCGATCGCGCCGCCTCTACGACGCCATCCATCGACGCACGTCGGCCGTCGCGACGCATTCGATCGTCGCCGCGACCGGGTCCGTGAACCTCCGCTTCGAGGGGCTCGTGCCGGGACAGTGGATCGTGGCGGCGACCGGCGACGTCCGCGTCGACTTCGGCGCACACCACCGTCGCGACCAGAATCGCGCGGTCTTCGGGTTGGGATCGCCGAGCGAGACCGCGCCGATCGCGATCCGTCATCGCGAGAACGTCCACGTCGCCGCCCGCGTCGTCGGCACCGGCGACCTCGTCTTCGCGTTGCCCGACGACGCGCCGAACTACGCCAACGTCTGGATCGACGCGGGTGACGGTGAGTTGCTCGGCGTCGCGAAACCGTGGGCCAAGGGCGGCGAACGTAGCTACCGCGTCGCCGCGCTGCCGGCAGGCCCGGTCACGGTGCGTGCGCATTGGAGTCGGCTCGGCGACATCTTCTTCGTCCGCAGCGCGCAGACGATCGTCGACGCCGAAGTGACCGACGCGGGCGTCCTGCGACCTTCGGCATCGCGCGTTCGCGTGAACGTGCGCCTCGTCGACACCGCGGGTGCGAACGTCGACGTCGACACCACCTTCGGCCCCGCGTTCGCCGCGCCGATCTTCTGGACGGCGACGGTCGACGCACCGCCGTTGTTCCAAAAGCTGTCGATGCCGTCGCCGTTCACTCGCGGTCCGACGCTGCACGGTGCCGACGTCGTGACGGGGCGCCTCGCGCTGACCCTCGAAGCCTCGCGATGGGCGGCTGCGGGGAAGGTGCCGATCACGCTCGTCGCTCCGTCCGAGCCGCTCGACTTCGGCGGCGCCCGCGGCGACCTGCAGTTCACGATTCGCGTCGACACCCGCGCCGTGACGCGCGTGATCGGACGTGGCCCCGGCCTGACGAGCGGGCAGACGATGTACCTCGTCGTCGCGACTGCGGGCGGGCCGACGATCGTTCACCAGCGCGTCGTCGAAGGTCCGGACGGCACCCGCATCGTCTGGCCGGTCGCCGTCGCGCCGGGGGAGTACCGCTGCGTCGTCGTGCCGGGGGCTCCCGGGTTCCGCCGCGTCGCCGACGACGCGTTCGCGCGGTGCGCCGAGTTCACGGCGCGGTTCGGCGAGTCCGACGCCGTCACCGCGACTCTCGATGCGGGCATCACGGTGGACGGCGTCGTCTCGTCGACATCGGCGATCGACTCGCTGCGCATCGCCGCCGTCGACGTCGGCGGCGCCGTCGTCGAGCCGCAGGCGTGGATGCTTCGCGTCGACCGCGACGGCCGCTTCCGACTCGCCGGCGTTCGCGACGGTTGGCGCATCGCGTTCACGATGCCGAACTCCGACGTACGAACGGATTGGTTCACCGTCGCGCCCGGTGCGCGCTTCGCGGTGAGCATCGGCTCGCCGCGGCGACGACGCTGACAAACGACTGGCACCGACGCGCGGCCGGGACTCTATTGCGCGCTTGAACGGGCTGAACGAGCACTGAATTGGCCGAGCCGCGAACTTCGTTCGGCACGGCGCAGCGCGCACAGGCGATGCGACTCTCGCTCGTCGAGGGCGTTCTGTTCGCGTGGATGGTCGGACTCGGGGAGACCTACTTCCCGGCGAACGCGATCCAGCTCGGCGCCTCGGCGTTCCAAGTCGGCCTCGTCTACACGGTGCCGCTGGCCGTCGGTGGCCTCGGTCCGGTCGTCGTCATGCGACTGCTCGCCCGGCTGCGGGCCCGGCGCGTCGTCGTCACGGCGATGGCGTTGTTGCAGTCGTTCGTCCTGCTCGGACTCGCGGCGGCGAACGTCGGCCAGTGGCTGACCGTCGACGCGCTGATCGTCGCGTGCTGCCTCTATCAGGTCTGCGGGCAGGCGAGCGGCGCGGCGTGGGGCTCCTGGTATGGCGACGTCGTCCCGCGGCGCGTTCGCGGCGCCTACTTCTCGCAGCGCAATCGGCTGGTCCATCTGTGCACGTTCCTCGGTCTGCTGACCGGCGGGCTGCTGCTGTACCTGCTCGAACCGATGCAGGCGGCAGAGGTCGCCGCCAACGGAGAAGGCGCACCGCTCGGCGGCGCCGGCTTCGCGCTCGTGTTCCTGCTCGCCGGCGTGTTCCGGCTGTTCTCCGCGACGCTGCTGTGGCGATCGCCGGAGCCGGAGTTCACGGCGCCGCCGAAGCGCGGCGAACTGACCGCACACCTGCGCTCCGAGAACGGCCGCAACGCGCGCCGATTGCTGATCGGCAGCGCGCTGTACCAGGTCGCCGTCTACACGACGGGTCCGTACTACGCGCCGTTCATGCTCGAAGCGCTGCGCTTCGACTACCTGACGTTCACGCTGGCGACCGGCACGCAGGTCGTCGCGAAGGTCGTCGCGATGCCGCGCTGGGGCCGCGCCGTCGATCGACTCGGCGCGCGGCACGCGTACGGCCTCGGGCTGCTGCTGACGGCGATCGTTCCTCTGCCGTGGGTCTTCGCCGAGGGGTTGCCGGCGATCCTCGCAGCGCAGGTGTTGTCGGGGATCGCGTGGGGTGGCTACGAGGTCGCGCTGTTCGCGCTGATGCTCGACTCCAGCACGTCGTCGACGCGCGCGCAGATGTTCGGTGCACAGAGCATGGGGAACGGCTTCGGACAGATCGCCGGCGGAATGGTCGGCTCGGCGTTGCTCGCCGGCCACGGCTACGCGGGTCTGTTCGCGGTCGGCTTCGCAGCGCGATTCGCCGTCGCGCTGGTCGTCCCGGCGACGCTGCGCGACATGCGGCCGGTCGGCGCGCCGCGCCGCGAACCCCTGCTGCTGCGGATCATCGGCTTCCGTCCTGGTCCCGGTCTGAACCACCGACCGATCCCGGAGCCGTCGTCGCAGCCCGTGGACCTCGTCGAGGCTTCCCCCGATAAGTAGCCGCGATGTCGTCGCGTCAGGTCCGGTTGCAACTCGTCCACGACGCGGCGGTCAACTTCGCGCTGCAGCAC
>JAEYTU010000556.1 GCA_023433825.1 Planctomycetota bacterium | reverse complement strand
GCCCTGCACGACGAGGCGCAACGAGTGCAGCGTTCCGTCGAACACCTGCACGAGGAACGACGCGAGACCGTGCGCGAGTTCGAGGAACGGCAACACGCGCGGCGCGTCCGCCGGCGAGATGCGAGGGACGTTGACGCCGTTCATCGCGATGCCGCGCGTCAGTGCCGCGACGATCTGGTGCGCCATCTCGACCGAGACCCCGAGTCGCGCCTCGGCCGTGCTGGCGCCGAGGTGCGGCGTCAGCACGAGGTTGCGCGTCGTCAGCAGTCGCGAGCCGGTCGGGATCGGTTCGACCTCGAAGACGTCGAGCGCCGCGCCGGCGAGGTGGCCGCGTTCGAGGGCGTCGCACAGCGCCGCGTCGTCGACGATGCCACCGCGCGCGGCGTGAATCAGTCGCGCGCCGGGCTTCATCGTGGCGATCCGCGCGGCGTCGAAGAGGTGCTTCGTCTCTGGCGCGAGTGGGACGTGGATCGAGACGAAGTCGGCCGTCGCCAACAGTTCGTCGAGCGGCAGCATGCGAACGAACGCCGGTGCGCGCGTCTGGTCGACGAATGGGTCGTACGCGACGACCTGCATGTCGAGGCCGCGGCATCGCTCGGCGACGACGCGACCGATCCGGCCCAGCCCGACGACGCCGGCGACCTTCCCCTTCAGTTCGACGCCGGTGAACTTGCTCTTCTCCCAGCGTCCGGCCTTCAGCGCCGCGTCGGCGGCCGGGATGTTGCGTGCGAGGGAGACGAGCAGCGCGATCGCCAGTTCCCCGGTCGTCACGGCGCCGGCTTCCGGCGTGTTCATGACGATGATCCCGCGCTCGGTCGCGGCGTCGACATCGATGTTGTCGACACCGATGCCGGCTCGGCCGATCACGGCGAGATGGTCGGCGAGTTCGAGCGATCGCCGCGTGACGCGGGTCGCCGAGCGAACGACGAGTGCGTGGTACGGCGGCAACGTCGTCCGCAGCGTGTCCTCGTCCATGCCCTTCGCGACCGTGACCTCGCCACCGGCGCGCAGGATCTCGAGCCCTTCCGGCGCGAGATCGTCGGCGACCAGGATCCGCAGTCGCTTCACCGCGCCCCCTTCCCGAACAGAACGACGCCGACCGTGCGCAGGATGATGTTCAAGTCGAACAGTGGGCTCATGTTCTTGATGTAGTAGAGGTCGTAGCGGAGCTTCTCGACCGAGTCCTCGACCGACGCGCCGTAGTGGTGGTTGACCTGCGCCCAGCCGGTGATGCCCGGCTTGACCGTCAATCGCAATGGGTAGAACGGGATCTCGCGCGACAGCTCACGAACGAAGAACGGCCGCTCGGGGCGCGGTCCGACGAACGACATCTGGCCGGCGAGCACGTTCCACATCTGTGGGATCTCGTCGATCCGCGTCAGTCGCAGGAATCGTCCGACGCGCGTCACGCGATCGTCGTCGAGCTTCGCCCAGACCGGGCCGGTGTGCTTCTCGGCGTCGACGCGCATCGTCCGGAACTTGTAGACCGAGAACTCGGCGCCGTTCTGCCCGACGCGGGGTTGGCGGAAGAACAACGGTCCGCGGCTGTCGAGCTTGATCGCGATCGCCGCGAGCAGCGTGATCGGCGCCGAGACGAGCAGGCCGGCCACCGACACACCGACGTCGATCGCGCGCTTGACGGCGTTCGCGAGCGGTCGCTTGCGGAAGCCGGCGTTGAAGATCAGGTAGGACGGCCGCAGGCTCTCGACGGCGATCTTGCCGGCGATCCGCTCGTACATCGACTCACGTTCCTCGACGACGATGCCGGCCATCCGGCACGCGAGCAGCTCGGCGACCTGCAGCGCGCCGCGCCGTTCCTCGACCGCGACGATGACACGCGCGGCGCGATGCTCGGCGGCCAGTTCGGACAGCGTGTCGTCGGTGCCGAGCACGCGGCGATGCGGTGGGATGCGGCCCCCGGTCGCCGTGGCGTCGGGCGGCAGCCCTTCGGCGGGAGCTCGGCCGACGAGCCCGACGACCTCGAAGCCGGACATCTTGTTGTCGTGGATGACCTCGGCCAGCGTCTGCGCCTGGATGCCGGTGCCGAGGATCAGGACGCGCTCGCCGAAGTTCCACTTGTAGAAGAACCAGTGGAAGCCCTGCCGCCACGCGAAGATGACGACGAACGACAGCGTCAGCAGCAGGATCAGCTTCCAGGTCTCGTTGCCGACGTCGGGCAAGCCGGGGAACTGGAACAGCCCGGGCACGACGAACACGACGAACGCGAGCATGACGAACGCGTAGCCGGCCGAGTGCAGCAGTCGCCCCGGGAGCTCACGGCGGTTCTGCGAGACCTTCCAGTCGTACAGGTCGTTGTACGAGAGCGACGCTTGGCACAGCAGTGCGATGGCGATGCAGGTCATCAGGCCGCGCAGGCACGAGACGTTCGTCGGATCGAACGCGACCGGTGTCGATGCGAGCGGCGGCAACGACGTGCCGAACCACAGGATCGCCGTCAGGATCGACGTCTCCGACGCGATCAGCATCAGCTTGCGTCGGGGAATGATCTGTTCGGCGAGGGTCGGCATCGAGAGCGGCGATCGGGGTCGCCTTTTCGGCGGGAAGTCATAGCGCCCTGATCGGCGATTTCCCCGCGCGCGGTGGTCGCGCGCGAGCGCGTTCACGGCGCGAACTCGGCGGTCTCGAACCGCGACAGTTCGAACGTCGCACCGGTCGGGATCGCAGCGACGACGTCGACGCGCAGGCGGGTCGCGCGTGGCGCGAACACCTGCGCGACGAGCCGCAGCGACTGGCGGAGCCGCGCCAGCAGCCGGTCGTCGACGATTCGCTCGGGTGCGCCGTGTGACGTCCGTGCTTTGACCTCGACGGCGATCAGCAGGTCGCGGCGGAGCGCGACGATGTCGAGTTCGCAGGCGCGCGTCCGAACGTTGCGGGCGAGGATCCGCCAGCCGTCGTCCGCCAGCATGCGTTCGGTCGCTTGTTCTGCCGCGCGCCCGAGTGCGGCGCGTGGGTCGCCGTCAGCCGGCGCTCTCCTTGGCGGCCTCGTCACGAATCACCCGTGCGACGGCGGCGCGATCGACCGTCATCACCAGTCGGCCGTCGTCGTCGAGCCGGATCCGCAGCGTCGTGTCGTTGACCTGCAGGATCGTGCCGTGGATGCCGCCGGTCGTGACGATTCGATCGCCCTTCTTCGTCGCGGCGAGCATCGCCTGTCGCGCCTTCTCCTGCTTCTGCTGCGGGCGGATCAGCAGGAAGTAGAAGACCAGGATCATCGGCACGAGGATCCAGAGCTGGTCGAGACATGCGCCCTGCATGTTCGGTTGCGTGGGTCGCGTGTCCTGCTGCGTGCCCGACGTCGTCGGTGCCCCCGGATCCGGCTTCGTCGCCATCTGCGGCTCGCCCTGCGGAGCGGGCTGCGGATCCTGCGTCGAAGCCGACGTCACGGTGACGGCTCCGATCGGAGAACGCAGAACGAGGAAGGCGGAGATCGAAGTCGTCGGTGCGTGCACGCGCGGGCTCAGGGGCTGTGGAAAAGGCGGGGGAGTATAGGATCCTCGCCCCCGAATCCCACGCACGCAGCATGACCAAGGTTCTCGTCGCCATGTCCGGAGGAGTCGACAGCAGCGTTGCGGCGCTGCTGCTGCAGCGCGCCGGACACGAGATCGTCGGTGTGTTCATGCGGAATGGCGTCTCCAGCGTCGGGCCCGCGGCCGAGAAGTCGTGTTGCTCGGCGTCCGACGCGAACGACGCGGCCCGCACGGCGGATCGTCTCGGCGTCCCGTTCTATTCCGTCGACTACGCCGCCGAGTTCGGGACGCTGATCGACCACTTCGCGGACGAGTACCGCCGTGGGCGAACCCCGAACCCGTGTGTGCTGTGCAACCAGCACCTCAAATTCGGACATCTTTTCTCGCTCGCCGACGCGATCGGCGCCGACTCGGTCGCGACCGGGCACTACGCGCGCGTCGACGACGGCCGGATGTTGCGCGCCGTCGACGGCGAGAAGGACCAGAGCTACTACCTGTTCGGTGTCGACCGCGACGCGCTACGGCGCGTGCACTTCCCGCTCGGCGCGCTGACGAAGCCCGAGGTGCGCCAGCTCGCCGCGGAAGCCGGACTTGTCACGGCAGCCAAGCCGGAGTCGATGGAGATCTGCTTCGTGACGTCGGGCGACTATCGCGACGTCGTCCGCGCGCGGGGCGGCGTCGGTCGTCCCGGTCGATTCGTCGACACGACCGGCCGCGAACTCGGCCGCCACGAAGGTGTCGGCGCGTTCACGGTCGGACAGCGCCGCGGTTTGCCGGCGCTCGGTGCGCCGCACTACGTGACCTCGATCGACGCGCAGACCGGCGACGTCGTGCTGGGCCGGCGCGACGAACTCGGCACGACGACGGCCGCCGTCCGCGGGGTCCGGTGGTTGGTCGACCCGCCGAACGCGCCGATCCGCGTCGAGGTCAAAGTGCGCGCCCGCGCGGCCGCGGCCGCGGCGACGTTGACGGCGAACGCGGACGCCAGCGCCGTTCGGCTCGACTTCGACGCATCGGTCGACGCGGTCACACCGGGACAGGCCGCCGTCTTCTATTCGGGCGACCTCGTCCTCGGCGGCGGCTGGTTGGACTGACTCGCTGGCCGGCCGGGGGGACCCGGGCCGGGCTCAGGCCGTCTTGGCTTCGTCGTCGTTGACGACGGTCTTCAGGCCGCTGCCGGCCTTGAAGGCCACGACCTTCGAGCCTGGCTTCAGCACCGGCTCACCCGTCTTCGGGTTGCGGTACTCGCGCGCGCCGCGCTCCTTGACCGTGAAGGTTCCAAAGCCGGTCAGCTGGACGTTCTGTCCGCTCTTCAGGGCCAGGCTGATGGATTCGAGAACGGACTCGACTGCGCGCTCTGCATGTGCCTTGCTGCATTCGATGCCCAGCGCCTTCTGGACAGCCTCGATCAGGCTGCCCTTGTTC
>JAEYTU010000453.1 GCA_023433825.1 Planctomycetota bacterium | reverse complement strand
CCTGACGACGGAGCGGTTCTGGGAGACGTTTCCGGGGCCCGGCATGGCGATCCTGACGCTGGTCGTCTGCGGGTTCCTCGTGGTCTGGTGGCTCGGCGCGAAAGGGTTCTGCACGTATGGCTGCCCGTATGGGGCGCTGTTCGCCGCGACCGATCGGTTCGCCGTCGGGCGGATCCTCGTCGATCCGGCTGCGTGCGAGGGGTGCGGCCACTGCACGCAGGTGTGCACGAGCAACGTCGTCGTGCATCGCGAGGTCGCCGTTCACGGGATGGTCGTCGATCCGGGATGCATGAAGTGCATGGACTGCGTGTCGGCGTGCCCGAAGGAGGCGCTGCGGTTTGGATTCGCGGCGCCGAAGGTGCGGCGGAAGCCGACGCGGCGCGACTACGACGTGACGTTGCGCGAGGACGTCGCGATGGCCGTCGTGTTCGTCGTGACGCTGCTCGCGGTCCGCAACCTGTACAGCGTCGTGCCGCTGCTGCTGGCCGTCGGGCTCGGCGCGATCTCGGCGATGTTCGCCGTCGTGCTGTTGCGAGTCGTGCGGCGGCGCAGCTTCGCGTTGCAGCGCCACGTTCTGCGCGATGCCGGGCGGTGGACCGGCGCCGGGCGTGCGATGGTCGCGGTCGGCGTGCTGTGGTTCGCGTTCGTCGCACATTCCGGCGTCGTGCGGTGGCATGCGACGCGTGGCGAACGGTTGCTGCGCGAAGCGGGCGCGATGACGCCGGCGGCGCGCGGGCCGACGCTCGACGCGGCGATGGCGTCGTTGACGTTCGCCGAGCGGATCGGCTTCGTCGACGACGGGCCGCTGCAGTACCAGATCGCGACGATCGAACGCGAGCGCGGTGACGCGGCCGGCGCCGAAGCGCGGTTGCAGCGCGCGCTCGACGCCGCGCCGCAGTTGCGCCACGCACGGCTGGTTCGCGCGGACCTGCTCGCCGCGCGCGGTGCGATGGCCGACGCCGAGCGGGAGCTGACGACGCTGTTCGAGCGCGATCGCGACTTCGCGCCCGTTCATCTGCGGTTCGCGAAGTTGCATCTGCGACGTGGCCAGCCGGAGGTCGCGCGCGAGTGGCTGCAGCGCGCGGTCGCCACGGCGGAGTCGGCGCTGGCGCGCGGCTTCGTCGACGAAGCGCACGCAACGCTCGCCGAGGTCAGGCAGTTGGATCCGCAGCGGTTGGGAAAGTGAAACGAAGGTGCCAGGCACCTTTGTTTCACTTTCCCACACGAAGTGAAACGAAAGTGCCTGGCACCTTCGTTTCACTTTCGCCTCACGGGCAGTTCGAGATGTTGCTGCCGATCCGGATCTTCAGGCCGTTGCTGAGGTCGATCGCGCCGAGGTAGGCGCCGGGGGTTTGCAGCTCGATGCCCTGCAGCGTCAGGGACGCGCCTTCGAGTGACGAGTTGGTCGGGATCGGGAGCGGCAGCGCCTGGATGCCCGATGCGTTCGCCGTGCCGGCGAGCGTCAGCGCGATCAGCAGCGGGTCCATGTACAGCGTGCAACCGCCACCGAGCGGCGTGTTGCCGTTCGCCGAGGCGATGACGAGCGCCGAGCCGGCGTTCGGGACGAGGTTGCCGAGTTCGACACCGAACGTCGCATTGCCGAGCTGCGCCTTCGCCGGCATGCCGACCGCGTACAGCGTCGGCGGCGTCGGCGTGCCGCAGCCGTCGCCGAGGAACTGGTTGTCGAGGCCGAGCGGCGCGCGGCTCGCGACCGACACGAACGCCGCGCCGGCGCCGGCGTCGGCCTGGTCGATCGACACGTTCGTCGTGACCGGTGCCGCGTCGCTGACGAACTCGAAGTTGTAGAAGCTGTTCCAACGCAGCGCGGCGCCGGTCGGTGCCGTGAACACGATCTCGTTCGCCGTGCGCGTGAACGTCCAGTCGTTGCTCGTGTTGCCGTCGACGTCACGGAACCACGGATTCGCCACGCGCGCGTCGGCGCAGATCGGGATCCGCAGCGCACCGCCGCCACGACGGTTGTCGCGGTTGTGGACCGCGTAGCGGTACGTGTAGAGCCCGTTGACCGGGCCCTCGACCTTGACGGCGACATAGAAGCGCCCGTCGTCGGCGCCGTTCGTGTTCGACTGGACCGTTGCACCACTCCACGCGTCGAGGATCGACCCGAACGCCATCGGCTGCGCGACGACCATCGCGAGGTTCCACCGCGTCCCGCTCCACGCAGCCGTGAAGCGTCGCCAGCCGAGGTTGTCGCCGCGCACGCTCTCGAACTCGGAGTCGATCACGTACTGCGCTTGGTAGAAGAACGTCGAGTTCGGCTTCAGGAAGTCCTGGTCGGCGATCACCATGCGGTGCGCGACCGGACCGAGCGCGCTCGCCATCGAGCCGGTCAGGCTGCGAATGCCGTCGTTGTTCAGCGGCGCGCCGACGTCCGGCTCACCACGATCGAAGTGCGACCCGCGCGCCTGCCACGTCCCGAGCCACGGATCGATCTCGGCGGCTGGGCCGAGGTAGTAGTTGTCGCCGTTGTTGCCGGTCCCGTAGGTGTCGGTGCAGCGCACGCCGAGCAGCGACGACGTTCCCGGACTGATGCACGTGCCGCAACCGGGCGAGTTCGTCGCGAGGAAGCC
Source organism: Planctomycetota bacterium (assembly GCA_023433825.1). Classification (GTDB taxonomy): domain Bacteria; phylum Planctomycetota; class UBA1135; order UBA1135; family UBA2386; genus JAEYTU01. Next base: position 2,996 of record JAEYTU010000453.1, on the reverse strand, counting down.
GTGCTTGACGAACGAGTAGTCGGAGATCTGTTCGAACCGTCCCTCGGACTCGCGCGCGGCGAGGAACGCGATCAACGGGTGGCGCTCCTGCATCGGCGCGTACCACGGGATGTTGACCGTGCCGACGTTGCACGACGTCGTCGACATCGCGCAGCCGTTCTGACCGTTCGGGTACGCGCCGGACCGGCCGAGCGCGGAGATCGTCTCCAGACGATTGAGTTGGACGTCCATGCCTTGGATGCCGTTCGACTGCGCCGAGACGGCCGTCAGCATCGAGGTGGACAGGAAGAGGAAGAGTGCTCCGCGGCGCGAACTCATGGTGACACCTGCCGAGTGGCGAGAGAGACGAAGGGTGAGACTGCGAAGGCGACCGGACGGCGTGCGTCCAATGGGCTGCGGAACGTTAGCAGGACATCGGGAAACCGTCTCACCAGGGCCGCGAGGTCGCGATTCCTCGCGTCCCCGACCGATGCTGCCGGTCGCACCGCGTCGGCCGTCTCGTTGCTCACGTCGGCATCGATCGTCAGGATGCCGGCTTTTCGAGCGGGCTCGATGTTCCGCAGTCGTTGGATGATCTGGCTGCTTCTCCTCGTCGCTGGCTACCTGCTGATCGTCGTCGCGATGGTGCTGTTCCAGGACCGGCTCGTGTTCGTCGGCGCACGCTCGGGTCGCGGCGTCGCCGTCGTGCCGCCGGTCGGCGTCGTCGTCGATCGGCTGGTCGGGGAGGACGGCGGCGCGTTTCGGATCGCGATCGGCCGCCCGACGGCGCCGCCGCGCGCGGTCGTCGTCTCGTTCGTCGGCAACGGCGAGGACCTTCGCTCGGGCGTCCACTGGGCGGCGCGCTGGCGCGACTACGAACTCGCATCGGTCGTCGTCGAGTACCCCGGCTACGGCGACAGCGAAGGCGAACCCGGCACCGAATCGATGCTCGCCGCGGCACGCGTCGCGACGGCGCATGCGCGGCGACTCGCGAACGAACTCGCCGTCCCCCTCGTCGCCGTCGGTTCGTCGCTCGGCAGCTTCATGGCGACACACGTCGCCGGACTGGGGCTCGTCGATCGCGTTCTGCTGCTGGCGCCGCCGACGACGATGGTCGAGGTCGCTTCCGGCCACTACCCATGGCTGCCGATCCGCTTCCTGCTGCGCCATCGGTTCGACAGTCGGACGGCCGCGACGACGATCCGCGTTCCGGTGTGCATCGTCCACGGCGATCGCGACACGGTCGTGCCGGTGTCGCACGGTCGCGCGCTGCAGCAGGCGATCGGCGACCACGCCGAGCTGATCGTCGTCGAGGGTGCCTCGCACAACGACCTGCCGCTGCACCCCGACGGCCCGCTCGGAGCCACGTTGCGCGCGTTCCTGCATGGACGCTGAACGCGCGAACGTCGCGACGCCGCGCTGGCTGCCGTGGCTGGCCGGTGCCGTCGCGGCGATCGCGCTGTTCCGGCACGTCGATCTCGGCGCGTGGCCGGAGGTCACCCGACTTCGCGACGACGCCTTCTACGGCTTCGTCTGGGCGCGCAGCCTCGCAGCCGGCGACGGGCCGTGTGTGACGCCCGGCGCGCCGACGAGCGGCGTCCATCTCGCGTGGGTGTCGTGGCTCGCGCTGCTCGTGAAGGTCGTCGGTGCCGCCGCGTTGCCGATCGCCGCGCAGTGCGTCGGACTCGCGATGCACGTCGCGACCGCGTTCGTCGTCGGGCGGATCGTCGGCGGCCACGCCGGGGTGTTCGCGGCGCTGCTCTACGTCGGCGCGGCCGAGGCGATCGTCGAAGCGCACAACGGGCAGGAGACGGCGTTCGCGTGCCTCGCACTCGCCGTGGTCTGGCGCGCGGCGCAGCTTCGCTCCGCGTGGTTCGTGCCGGCGGCGCTGCTGCTCGTGTTCGTCCGCAGCGATCTGCTGCCGGTCGTCGCGGCGGTCGCGTTCGTCGCACACGGCGCCGTCGCGGCCGGTGTCCTGGCGGGGCTCGCGTTCGTGGCGCTCGGGATCACGCACACGATCGTCGCCGGCGCGTGGTGGCAGGACTCGACGTGGCCGATTCCGTGGTTGTTCGCGCAGCACTTCGAACGCGGCGCACCGGATCTCGGCGAACGCGTCGCGCGCGCCTGGTGGCTGCTGCGGCCGTGCCTGCTCGGCGGGCCGTTCGCGACCGTGGCGCCGGTCGGCGTCGCCGTCGTCGCCTGGTGGGCGATGCGGCCGTTCGTCGCACCGGCGTGGCGCTTCGCACCGTTGGCGCTGGTCGGGATCGGCGTCGTCGTCGGCGCGTCCGACGTGCTCGTCGCGGCACTCGCGGCCGCACTCGTCGGTCTCGCGCCGCGCGACGGCAGCCGGTGGACGTCGACGCAGCGAATCGCGCTGGCCGTGTTCGCCGGTCTGGCGGCGACCGTCGCGCTGCACCACGTCTGGCGCGGCTATCCGCGCGGCTACTACTTCGTGCCGTTCGGTGTGCTCGGTGCGGTTGCGATCGGTGAAGTGTTGCGAACGCGCCGCGACCTCGGCGTCGCCGTCGCGGCAGCCGCGCTCGTCGTCGCGGCGATCGCGGCGTTCACGCCGTCGCGCCGCGAGCCATGGCAGATCGAGATGGCGCTGGCCGGCGCGCACCTGCATCGGTTCGTGCCGAGCGGCGAAGCGGTCGGCTGCTTCAACAGCGGGATCGTCGCGTGGCGGCACGGCGGGCCGGTCGTCAACCTCGACGGTGTCGTCCATCGCGCCGCGTTCGACGCGCTGCGTGCCGGAGCACTCGACGCGTTCCTCGACGATCGCGGCGTGCGCTTCGTCGTCGACACGCCGGTGCAGTTCCGGCGCGACGATCCGTGGCCGCACGCGAGCGGGGTGCACTTCGGCGCTGCGTTCGACCCGGCGCGGGATCTGGTGCCGATCGCGCGGTTCGACGCGGCGGGCGTCGACGGCGGCCGAGACGGAACCGAGGCGTTCGTGCTGCACTGGCGGCGTGGCCGCGGCGAACGGCCGCCGCCACCGCCGCTCGATCTCGATCTGG
>JAEYTU010000326.1 GCA_023433825.1 Planctomycetota bacterium | reverse complement strand
GCTGCAAAGCGGACCGGTGCACGGCACCGGCTGCGCGACGGCCGCCGCCATCGCTGCGCGACTCGCGCTCGGCGACGACCTCGACGCGGCGTGCGCGTTCGCTGTCGCCGCGGTCGCAAGGTGGCTCGCGGCGACGCCGAGGTCGGCCGACGGATTGCCGGTGCCGCTCCGCGTCAGCTGACGGCGGTGCTATCGAACATCTGTTCGATCAACGTCGCGAAGCGATCGTGCACGACGTGACGTTTGACCTTCAGCGTCTGCGTCAGGAAGCCGTTGTCGATCGTCAACGGTTCGATCAGGACGCGGAACGTCGTGATGCGTTCGAACGCCCGGAAGCCGGCGTCGCGGGTCAGGATGCGGTCGAGTTCGCGGCGGAGGAGTTGGTGGACGTTCTTGCCATGCATCAGGCCGTCGCGCATCTCCCATTCGCTGCGTGGGATCGCTTGCTCGAGGGTCTCCTGCGTCGGGACGACGAGTGCGCCGAGTGACTTTCGATCCTGTCCGACGACGACGATCTGATCGATGAACAGCGACGTCTTCGTCGCGATCTCGAGTGGCTCGGGTTCGACGTTCTCGCCCGACGCGAGGACGATCGTGTCCTTCGCGCGTCCCGTGATGCGGAGTTGACCGTCGCTCTCGACGCAGCCGAGGTCACCGGTGTTGAACCAGCCATCGCGGTCGAGCACTTCGGCGGTGCGCTTCTCGTTGCGGTAGTAGCCCTTCATGACCTGCGGTCCGCGGACGAACAGCACGCCGATGCGCGTCGCCGAGAGGACGCTGCCGTCGTGGTCGCGGACCTGGATCTCGGTGCGCGGCAGTGGGGGCCCGATCACGCCCGGACGATTGCGCGCCGGGATGCGAACGGCCGCGACGGGACTCGTCTCGGTCAAGCCGTAGCCGTTCAGCAGCGGCACGCCGAGTCCGAGCAGCAGTTCGTCGACGAACGACGGCAGCGAGCCGCCGCCCGACACCGCGAGTCGCAATCGGCCGCCGGTCGACTGGCGGACCTTCGGCAGCAGCGTCGCGTCGAAGATCCGGTGCACGGCGCGGTGAAGCAGGTTGCAGCGGCGTGAGCCGACGCGGCGGCACGTCGTCAACATCCAGCGCAGCAGCGCGCGACGCAGGCCCTTCGCCCGTTCGGCGTGATGGACGATGCCGTCGTGGATCATCTCCCAGATCCGCGGGACGGCCGCGAACACGGTCGGCCGCACGGCCTTCAAGTCCTCTTTGATCCGACGTCGGTCGGTGTAGACGAGCTGTGCGCCGACCGCCAAGGCGACGTAGTCGAGCATCCGCTCGTACATGTGCCACGCCGGCAGCACCGACAGGAAGACGTCGCTCGCGTGGATGTCGAGCACCTGGCTGACCGTCTCCAGGTTGCTGAGCACGTTCTGGTGACTCAGCATCACGCCCTTGGGTTCTGCCGTCGTGCCGCTCGTGTAGACGATCGTCAGCAGGTCGTCGGGCGACACCTCGGCGATCCGAGCGTCGAGATCCTCGACCTCGGACCAGCGGCGGCCGTGTTCGCGCAACGCGTCGAGGGTCTCGGTCCCTTCCGGCGCCGGCCCGTGCAGCACGCAGATGCGTTGCAGCTCCGGCAGCTCGGTGCGGTGCGCCAGCAGCGTCTTCGCGGTCGCCGCGTTCTCGACGAACGCGAAGCGACATCCCGAGTGGGCGAGGATGAAGACGAGTTCGGACGGCGTGGTGTCCGTTCCGCGGGGGACGTCGACGACGCCGAGCTGCGCGCAGCCGAGGTCTGCGGCGAGCCATTCGAAGCGGTTGTCGGCGATCAAGCCGGCACGGTCGCCGCGCGTCATCCCGACGGCAGCGAGCCCCGCGGCGATCTCTCGCGCCGCTTTGAGCAGTTCGGCGAACGTGACCGGATCACCCCCGTGGGCGTGTCGGCGCGGAAGGAATGTCCTCTCGCCGTGACGGGCGACCGTCGAGTCGAGCAGAGCGGCGAAGGTGCCCGTGCGGCGGGCAGGCAGCGTGCGTTCCACGCGCACGATCCTAGCCGTGGTCTCCGCATCGCGCGTTCGCGCGTTCGCGCGTCTTCGCGACGACGTGCAGAGTTGGCTTGACAGTCGTCCGGGGCGTCTCTAACTTCCCGCGCCCTCGTCGAGCGGGCGTAGCTCAGTGGTAGAGCATCACGTTGCCAACGTGAGGGTCGAGAGTTCAAATCTCTTCGCCCGCTCCAGTTTTCGGGTTTGCGACACACGCGTCGGTCGTGACCAACGCGGACTTGGTCAGGGTGACCAGTGCGGCTCTCGACGCGCGCAAGCGCTGGGGATGCCGCGGATGACGTTCGACGCTGGCGCAGACTTGTCGATCCCGATACCAGCAATGGGTCTCAATCCTGGCCTTCGCGACTTCGTTCGTGACCCGCTGTGCCAGGGAGTCGGTACGGACAGCGGAGCGCACGCTCGGTGACCAGGGCAGGCAGAGCGTTGTCGATGCTTTGCTCGCGGCTGCTTCGCGATCACTTCGGCCCCCCGCTGTGGCGGCGGTCGCTGGCGAATCGCATCGCCTCGATAGGGCCTGCAGCCGACGTCGTGGCGGAGCATCTGCGCGACTCAGGCACGTTCGGCGCGCTGCTCGCACGGCTCGGGAACACCGAGCAAGCGAAGCTGCTGACGGACCTTGGCGTCGAGAAATGTGCCGACCTCGCCCGTGCCGACCGCGCCGAACTTCCTCCGCCGGCTCTGCGCGAGATGTACCACGGCGAGGATCACGCCGCCTATTGGCTGAGTGGACTCGGCGACGCGCAACTGGTGCGGTCCGTCATGGCGACCGACCGCGGCACCCCCATCAGGCTGTTGGACCTGGGATGCTCGTCAGGTCGCCTGCTTCGGCATCTGGCCACTTCCTCCGAGTTCGAGTGCTACGGGTGTGACATCAACGCCGAGAGCGTGGATTGGGTGAGGCGGCACTTGCCCCACGTGCTCGCGTTCACATCCACGGTGTTGCCCCACCTGCCGGTACCGGATGGCCGATTCGACGTCATCTGCGCACTCTCGGTGTTCACGCACATCGACGAGTTCGAAGAAGCTTGGCTGCTCGAAATCAGCCGCGCGCTGCGGCCCGGAGGCGTGGCCATCGTGTCGATCCACTCCGATCGCACGTGGAGCGAAATGCTGACGCGCCACGCGTTTCTCGGACGACATCTGTCACGGCGTGGGCAGCGCATCGATGGCCGGGACGTGACGGTGGACGATTTCGCCAGCGCAATGCCTGGCCAGAGAGTCGTGGTCACCGACTCACGCCAGGCTGTCTACAACACCAATGTGTTCCATCATCTCGACTATGTGCAAAGTCGATGGTCTCGCGTCTTCGAGCGTCTACGGATCATCGAACGCGCGCACGGAGAGCACCAAGACATCGTCGTCATGACACGTGGGGAACATCCGCTCCGGTGACTCGCCACGAGCACGTTGCGCCGATGGTGCCGCTCGCCGCGCCGCGACCAAATGGCCGTCGCCAACGCACGGACCTCCAGAACTGTTGCGAGCCGCGAGGGATCGCGGCCCGTTCGGCCCATCGCGGCCGACGATCGGATCGCCATCGAATGCCTCCGCGCTACGACTGGAGGCTGACGCCGCGGTATTGCGAAGCACTCACGAATGCGACGACGGAGCTGTTTCGCGGTCGACGCCAAACTGCGACCGATCGGTCGGGACGCCCGTCACCGATAACCCTTCGTCGCGACGTCGCCTTGGCGGAACACGCCGCGCGGGTTGGTGCCGACGGAGATCGCGGTCAGTCGCTGCTTGGTCGACGCATCGATGACCTCGACGATGTTCCAGTCGCTCACTGGGACGTAGTAGTGGCGGTAGTCCTGCGAGAACGTGCACATCCCCGCTCGCGTGCCGCCGAGTCCGCTGATCGACGTGCGCGTGCCGCTCAGCAGGTGGAACACGTCGATCCGATGCGGCGTGCACCGCGGGTCGAGACTCAGGCAGACGCCCCAGACCTCGAACCTCGTCGGATCGAAGCGCAGGCGCGACATCGAGGGTGCCGATGCGGGAAGGTCGATCGTCGCGCCGCTGTTCAGGTGCCGTAGCCGCACGGCGCCGTTCGACGGCCCGTAGACGACGTTGCCGTAGAGCAGAAACAGATCGTCGCCGAGCTGGATCGGCAGCAGATCCAACACACCGGCCGTCCTGGGCTCGAACTCGAAGCTGCCCGCCCCGAACGCGTGTGTCGCGACGACGCTCGACCCAGCCGACAGCGCGAACTGCGGCGCACCGCGAAACACGCGCAGGTCCTGGACGGCGCTCGGAACCGACGCGAGCGTCGCACGCCCGACCACGTTCCGCGTCGGCAAATGGATCGTTGTCACGGCATTGTCGCCGGAGACGGTAGCGAACAGATGAGCGCCGTCCGGCGAGAACGTGATCGCGCCGGTGGACATGCTCGGCCCGCTGCCCCCGCAGCCGATGCACAGCTCGCGTCGCGCGACGAGCTGCAGCGTCCCCGGGTCGAGCAAGAAGATCGCGGAGTGATGCGATCCGGCGGCCACGAGCCACGCACCGTCCGGCGAAATCTCCAGGTCGACGATCGAGCCGGCGTTCGTCAGCGTGACCGTCCGCACGACGGACCGGCCCGCGAAGTCGACCATACTGATTCGATCGCTCGCACCGGCCCTGCCGGAGCTCACGTATGCGAAGCGCCCATCGGGCGACATCGCGACGAGTTCCGGCCGTTCGCCGATCGGGATCCGTGCGACTTCACGGTTGCTCGTCGTGTCGAGGATGCTGACATCCCCCGAGAACAGGTTCGTGACGAGCGCGTGGGGGAACCCGCGCTGCGCTGCGCCCGGCGAAGCCAGTGCAGCCAGGAGCGACATCGAGTGGAGGATTCGTAGCATCGCCGTGCGATAGCGCGGCTGACGAGGGTGCGTAACGAAGCGGCTGCGTGTTCGTCGCGGTGACCGTCCATCCCGCCGTTCGCGCCGGTCCGTGTGGCGGCGGAACGGCACGAGGACGGCACGTCGGTCGCGGATCTGCGCTCGTCGTCGCGGCGCATCCCGCTTCGTCGGCGGCGTGTCGGTTTTCGAGGGCGGCTCCCGAGCGGTCCACTCTCGCCAAACCACCCGTCCGCCCGTCCAATCGGGCGCGAGCGGTCGCTCCGACCGCTTCGACAGTTCGACACCGATTCGTCGAAGGCAACGAGGCGACCCTGACCATGTACCAGGCAAAGGCATACTC
>JAEYTU010000323.1 GCA_023433825.1 Planctomycetota bacterium | reverse complement strand
GCGGCACGGTCTTCCTCGACAGCGTGCACGCGTCCCGCACCAGTGGCTCGGTCGGCGCGATCCCCGGTGCGCAAGCCGCGCTGCGCGTCGAGTCCTGCGGGCTCGTCGTGTTGTCACGCTGTCGCCTCGTCGGGCCGCCGCCGATCTTCGTCACCGGCAGCACGGTCGTGCTGAACGACATGGACTGTCGTGCGCCGGGCCTGACGAGTGCGGGATTCAACCGCACCGACGCGGCGGTGTTCGCCGATGCGTCGACCGTCGTCGTGTCACGCGGGACGTTTCACGGCGGCGACGTCGCGTTCGCGGCGACGACGCCGATCGCAGTTCCCGCGCTGGCGGGCAACCAGACGACGTTCGTCGTGCACGGCGGCGCGACGCTTCGCGCGGGCACCCAGCCGTCGAGGCTCGTTTCGGCGATCGACGGCAATGGCGTCGTCACGCTCGACCCGTCGGTCACACTGCTCCCGAGCGGCGGTGCATCGTCCGTCGCCGCCGGCTTCGCCGTGACGACGGCGAACGTGCCGTCGCTGAAGACGACCGGCGCGCGGATCGGTGGTCTCCTGCAACTTCACCTGCTCGCCGCGCCGGGCGACGCCGCCGCGGTCGTGCTCGGCTTCCTCGCCACTCCGCTCGACATCGGGCTTCGCGTGCCGCTGATGCTCGACCCGGCGCTTCCGACGATCGCGCTGCCGCCGGTGGCGATCGGCGCGACCGGTGTTCTGACGATCGCGGTGCCCGTGCCCCATCGCCCCGAGCTGCTCGGCTTCCGCGGTGCGTGGCAGGCGATCGCCGGGACGGCCGCGCGCGGGTTCTCGCTGTCGAACGCCGACGCCTACGTCCACTGACGCCGATGCCGACGCCGACGCCAACCGCGGACCGCCGCGTTCACCCCGCCATCGCGATCAGCGAGTGCCCGAACGGGAACTCCATGTGGCGGAGCCAGAAGCGCTCCGCGCTCATCACGGATGCGAACAGCTTGTTGACCGGCGGCGAGAACTCGTGGCTCAGATTGGTCTGACCGTCGGGGAGCCCGAGCAGCTTCTCCTTCGCCTTCAGCACCATGACCGCCGGCAGGATCAGCGGGAACAAGAACGTGTTGAAGTACGACAGCTTGCGGATCGGCAGCCCGGCGTCGGTCAGCACCTTCCGCAGTCGACCGGCCGTGTAGCGGCGCAGATGGTGCGCGACGCGGTCGTTCTGCGAGTAGAGGAACTGATACGCGGGCACCGACACGAACACGCTGCCGCCGGGCTTCAGCACGCGGCGCACTTCCTCGAGCACCTTCTGGTCGTGCGGGATGTGCTCGATCGTGTCGAACAGCGCGACCATGTCGAACTTGGCGTCGCGGAACGGCAACTCGTAGCCCGACGCGGCGACGACGCGGTCGAAGCCGCGATGCTTGCAGTACTGCAGGTAGTCGATCGCGATGTCGACGCCGGTGACGCGCCCGTAGCGCGACAGCGGGCGCAACATGCCGCCGGCGCCGCAGCCGATCTCGAGGATCTCCATCTGCTTGCCCGTGCGGCCTTCCGACGCGAGCTGTCGCTCGATCAGGTCGAAGAAGATGTTGCGGCGTCCCTGGAACCAGAAGTGCCGCTCCTCGAGCTTCGCGAACTGTTCGTAGACGGTGGTCTCCATCGGGGGCGTGGTCTCTGGTGCGGGGGTCGGTCGGTCAGCCGTCGTGCGCGCGTTTGCGCGCGGCGACGACCATCTCGTCGCGGAAGTTCAGATAGAGGTTCGCGCGCCGCAGCAACCGCAGCGGGCTCAGCAACACGCTGACGACCGGGTGCAGACGCGCCGCGCGTTCGACGATGAACTCGAACGACACGTACTTGCCGCCGTAGCGCGGCGTCAGCGTGACGACGTCGAATCCACCCTGCCGCAGCAGCTCGCGCACGGTCTGCGGGTCGAAGTGGTAGAGGTGCTCGAGGTGCTTGTAGTGCTGCCAACGCGGCCCGAGCAGCTTCGCGAATCGACTCGCGACGTTCTGCGTCTCGAGGATCAACGTGCCGCCGGGGCGCAGCATCGTCGCGACCGTTCGCAGCAGTGCCTGCGGGTCCGGAACGTGTTCGACGACGTCCCACATCGTCACGAGATCGAACGAGCCGCGCTCGAATCCCGGCCGACCGGCGACGTCGTCGAGGAACCCAACGTGCACGCGGTCCTCGCCGAGCGCCGCGCGCGCGTGTTGCGCGATCGCCGCCGACAGTTCGACACCGCGCACGTCGTGGCCGGCCGCGCGCATGACGCGCAGGAAGAAGCCCGCCGCGCAGCCGACGTCCAGCACGCGCGCGCCGCCTTCGCGGACCGCTGCGGGCAGGTGCTTCCGCACGAACGCGAGCCGACGCCGAAACGTCTTCAGGTACAGCGCTTCGTCCTTCGCGTAGTCGGCGTAGCCGCGCTGCTTCGGGCTGTGGCTCTTCCAGTAACCCTCGCCGTAGACCTCGTGCAGCGCGTCGCCGACGAGTCGCGGCGTCACGTAGACGAGCGAGCACGCGTCGCACGCGACGACGGCGAACGGCGGATCCTCGAAGCGAGTCGTTCGACGCGTGCTGCCGCAGAGCTGGCAGGCATCGATTTGCGCGAGCGGGGCGCCGTCGACCCGAGGGTCAACCGCGAGCGAGGCCATCAGCCGAAGTATTCCTTCCCGGTCGCCACCGCCTCGTGGCCGGTCGACTTCCCAGTGCTCAACTCGACGCCCATCTTCCGTCCCATCTCGACGGACTGATCCATGTTGTTGTAGCGGAAGTTCCCCTGCCGTCCGGTCGTGTGGATGTTCGTCAGCGCGTTGACGTAGTCCATGACCGGCGTCAGGTGCTTCTTGTAGTCGAGGTCGTAGACGGGATAGGCGTACGGGATCTTCTTGATGTGCGCGCCGATGACCTGACCGGGCTCGATCAGCCCGACGGAGATCAGGTCGTTCTCGGCGATCTTGCGCAGCTCGTCGACCGGCGCGCGCCAGATCGCGTCGCCGCGTCGGCACGTGATCTCGGCACAGATCATCGTCTTGCCTTCGGGCGCGCAGTGCGGACTGAAGTTGCGGAACTCGGCGATGCGATGCACGGTCAGGTGCTTCTCGGGCAGGTAGACCCAGCTGTCGGGGCTGACCGACTTCCGCGCGAGCTTCAAGTAGACGAACACGATCGAGATGTACTCGAGCGAATCGGCACCACGCAGGATCTCCGGCGGGGCCGCCGGTGTCAGCGCCTTCGCGAGCGCGGTGACCGGGATCGTCGTCACGTACTCGTCGCCTTCGATCAGGTGTCGCTCGTGCTTGCCGTACTCGATGCTGCGAACGCGCATCCCGTCGCGATGCACCTTGACGGCCGGCGCATTCGTCAGCACGCGGCTGCCGGCCTCCTCGATCCGCCGCGCGTACCCGCGCGCGAGTTCGCCGATGCCGCCGTACTTGGGATAGATGAAGTCGGTGACCAGCGTGCGCGGGATCTTCTTCCCCTTCGGCCGGAACAACGTCTTCATGACGGCGTCGCGCAGATTCAGCAGCGAGATCCGCTGACTCGCCCAGTCGGACGAGATCTGGCTCGGCGGCATGCCCCACGCCTTCTCCGTGTATTGCCCGAAGAAGATCTTGTAGAGCGTTCGACCGAAGCGTCGCGTCGTCCAACTCTCGAAGTCGAGGTCGCTGAACTTCTTCAACCGCAGCGTGTCCTGCAGTCGGACCCAGAAGTAGTCGAGGAACGCCTTGATCAGCAGGTGCTTCGGCATCAGCCGGAGCACGTTGCCGGCGTTCAGCGGGTAGTCGAAGAAGCGGCCGCCGAAGAGCACGATGCGGGAGAGCCGCTTCGCGTGGTGGATGTTCTCCGGGCCGAGGATCTCCTGGACGTGCTCCATCAGGTGCTCGTCCTTGCTGTGAAAGCGGTGCGGCCCGAAGTCGTAGCACCAGTACTCGCCACCCGCGTCGCGCGCGTCTTCGACGAACGACGTCGCCATGCCGCCGACCTGGGGTTCGCGCTCGAGGATCGTCACGCGGTGACCGGCCTTGATCAGTTCGTAGCCGCAGGAGAGTCCGGCCAAGCCGCCGCCGAGGATCACGACGTGTTTGCTCATGGCGAATCCGAGGTCTGGTGTCGGGTCACGGGTGCGAGGTGTTCGTTTGCCGGGAGAGTCCGCGCGATCGCTGGAACCGGGGGTCTCCGCAAGCCATGCAAACGACGAGCGAAGGCGATCAGGACCGAGAAAAACGTCGACCGGGGGTCGACGGCACTCGTCGGCAAGGAGAGAGGGCGCGGGAGTCTACCGTGCACGGGATGCCGGTGCCCTCGTGGCATTGACGTTCCCCGGCGCATGTCGGTATCCGGGCTCGGTCGGTCCGATCGGCGTTCCTGCCGAAGTCCCGAGCCGTCGTTCGCGTGGTTCGTCCCGTGGCACCGGCCGCTCGGCGACGCCGACCGCCCGGACTGCGCTGGGGACGGTCGTCGGTTCGAAGCGGCGTGTGTGCTGTCGGCGCGTGTCACGGACTCCAAAGCCGCTTTCTGCAGATCGTCTTGAACATCTTCCAAGCCGTCTTGGCTTGGCGCGTGAAGGTGTCGGAGTGTTTCGACTCGCCGCCCGTGCGAGGTGAGTAGGTGACCGGGACCTCGATGACACGGCAGCCAGCCTTCAACGCCGCGCACATCATCTCGGGCGAGAATGCCGGACCGGTCTCGCGCAGGCCGGGGCGCAGCCGGACGAACGTCTCCCGTGTCAGCGCGCGATACGTGCACCCGACGTCGGTGAAGCGCGGCTCGTGTGACCAGTACCAGCAGAACTCGAGGAACTTGGC
>JAEYTU010000322.1 GCA_023433825.1 Planctomycetota bacterium | reverse complement strand
GCTCGACGAACAGGCCGAACGCTGGCGCAAGACGCTGTCCGACGGCAGCAATCCGGGCTCGTGGTACGGCAATCTCGCGGGCTACCTCGAAGTCGCGGAACGCGTCGTCGCCGACGGCGGCGACCTGCGCGCGTCGATGTCGGCGTGGGCTGCGATCCTGCACGACAAGCGCGGCCTCGAGGCGCTCGTCGTCGCGGCGCAGCGACTGGCGAAGGTCACGCCGACCGTTCAGCGTTCGGTCTGACCGACGCAGGTCGCGCACCAGACGTTGCGGCCCTTCCGCTGCCACTCGGCCTCGCCGAAGTGGAACGGCTGCACGGCATCGGGCGCGAGGACGTGATGCACGTGGCGGTCGCCGGCGCCGTCAGCGAGAGCATCCACCGATCGCCGTCGACTTCGCCGCAGCGGCAGCAGCGGCGTCACGGTCGCGCGCAGATCGGGACAGACGAACACCGGAACGGAGACGCGTGCGCGCTGCATCGAGCGGTTGACGACGCGATGCGGCGTCGCGACGAGGCGTTGGCCGGTCGTGAACGCGAGCACCTCGCCGACGTGCACGAGCAACGTCGCCGGGATCGGCTCGACGCCGATCCACCGTCCGTTGCGCGAGCGGACCTCGAGGCCGCCGACGTCGTCCTGCAGCGTCAGCGTCAGCAGACTGAAGTCGAGATGCGGCGCGACACCGGGACGCGTCGTCGGCGACGGTTGCGCGTCGTAGTGGATCCACTTCGTCAGCAGATACGGCTCGCCGCGGCCGACGAACGCGTCGTCGTGCAGCGCGAACGCCGTCGCGAGCTTCGCCAGGCACGTGTTCGCGAGGTGCTCGACGGTCTGCATCCAGCGCAACGCGCGGGAACGCAGGCCGGCGACGTCCGGCCACAGGTTTGGACCGGAGAGTGTTCGCCACGGCGGCGACGATCCGTCGGCATGCCTCTCGCGGCCGAAGTGGATCTGCTCGCGGAAGTCGCGCGCGTTGCGCATCACGCTGTAGCCGCGGAAGTGCGGGGAGTGGCGGATGTGGATCGCGTCCTTCGCCGCGTCGGAAAGCGAGAAGAACGCGGCCGCGTCGTCGAGCGTCGCCTGCGCATCGTCGGCGCGAAGTCGTGACGAACGGATCTGCGCGGCGCCGTGGCGCACCAACGCGCGAGCGAACGCGCGCGGCGGGACGTCGTCGAGGTCGACGAGCGGCAGCGTGGCGCTCATCGAGCTGCGTCGCAGATCCGCAGCAGCCGGCGGCGCGCGTCGTCGAGGCGTTCGACGACGTTCTGGGCCGGCGTCTGCGCGCCGTGGAACGCGCGTGCGCACTTCCCCGCGAGCTTGGTCACGTGTGCGTCGACGCTGAGTTCGCGCGTCAGGACGGCGCGCGTCGCGGCGTGACTCTTCTCGTGCAGGATCTCGAACAGCAGCCATCGCATCGCGTCGCCGAGGGGAGGATCGCGTCGGCGGACCTCCGCGACCGAGGCGCGAAGGCGCGCCACCCACGTCCGTCGTGCGGGTGCGCGTCGCGCGACGGCGGCGATCGACTCGCGCCCGACCGACGACAGGACCGCCCGATGTGCGCCGCGAGCCGCGTCGAACGTCGTTCCGTCTCGGTACGGGTCCGGGATCGTGTCGCCGGTCGTCGCCAGGTCCTCGCGGAGCTTGAAGCGCGCGTGATCGACGTCGTGGAAGAAGAACTCCGCCGGCGACCGCAGCCGCCCGTCGGCGAACGTCGGCCGGGCGACGACCCCGAGCGGATGGATCGTGGTTCCGCGGAGCCGGAGCAGCGTGTCGATCGACAGCGCGCGCGAGGTCGGAACGGCGACGACGTGCGGCCACAGGCCGAGCAGCGGCTCGAGCTCGGCCGCCGCCTTCGGCGCGAACTCCGGCGGCGCGACGGCGCGTTCGCCGTGCGCGAGCGCCGCAGACTCCGACGTGACGTGCGCCGCGACCCGACGGACGACGTCGCAGTAGCTCGCGAAGTCGCGATCCCAGTCGCCGGGCACGTGGAACGGCCCGATCGCGACGTAGCCGTGCGCGCACAGTCGCCGCAGCTCGAACGCCAGCACCGAGCCGGCGATCGGCGGCGAGACCTGCAGGAACGTCGCGCGTCGCATGACCCCGGCGTCGATCCAGGCCGCGTTCGCAGCGAGCGACCATCGTTCGACGACGTCGCGGAGTCGGCATTCCCCGTCGCGCGGTTCGCGACGGGCGAGATCCTGCTGCCGACCGATGACGTGGACGGCGTTCATCCGGGCACCGCGCCGGCCTGCTGCAGGAGCGCCGCGGTCGACGTGTTGCCCTGGTAGCTCGCGAGCTGCAGCGGCGTCCAGTCGAAGCTGTTGCGAACGTCGACCGGTACGCCGCGCGCGAGCAGCAGCGCGACGACGGCGTCGTGTCCGGCGTTCGCGGCGTCGCAGAGCGCGACGGGGCCCTCGCTCGCGAGGTCGGCGCCGTGGTCGAGCACGAACGCGACGAGCTCGGCGTTGCCGACGAGCGCCGCCCGGGCGAGCACGCGCGGCATCGCGGCACCGGCACGCAGCAGCGTGGCGACGACTTCGACGCGTCCCGATCCGACGGCCGCCAGGACAGGATCGGTGTCGTCGCGGTCGTCGGTCCGCCGCGGGGACGCACCGGCGTCGAGCAACGACGTGACCGCGGTCAGGTCGCCGCGCGCCGCAGCCACGGCGAGCGGCGTCGGCGCCGGAGCCGCGGCACGGCCGTCCGGATCGGCGCCGTGGCGGAGCAGCAGCTCGACGATCCGATGCCGACCGAGTTCGACGGCCCGATGCAACGCGGTCTCCTTGCACGGGATCTGTTCACGGTCGTAGGCGCGCTCGAAGTGGTGCAAGGCGTCGGGATGGGCACCGTCGGCGAGTGCGGCGCCGGCGGCGAGGTCGTCGTCGGCGTCGATGGCGGCGAAGAGTCGGCGGTCGGCGGGGGTCGAGTGCGGATTCGAATTCATCGTGGTTCGGTCATCCGGGAACGTGGCGAACCGTGGCATACGTCCACGGCGATCTCAGGGAACGTCCCGATAAGCTCGCCGCCCCGCATCGAAGCCCGATGCGACAGATGCAAGGAGTCCCCATGTCTGCGAAGCACATCGTCCCGACGTTCCTGACCTTGGTGTGTGCATTGACGGCCCAGGAAGGGCAGATGCCGCCGAACCCGCTGATGAAGGAGCACGAACTGCTGAAGCGGTACGTCGGCACGTTCGACGTCTCGGGCTCGTTCAAGACCCCGGACGGCGAGAAGGTCTCGTTCCAGGTCACCGAGGAATCCGAGTCGACCTGCGGCGGGCTTTGGACGCTCGGCCGCGTCTACGGCCCGGTCGCCGGCCAGCCGTTCGAGGGCGTCTACGTGTTCGGGTTCGACAAGTACGCGAAGAAGTACGTCATGCAGTGGGTCGACGGGCAGTCCACCGACTTCGCGAGTGGGGACTACGACGCGAAGGCCGACCAGCTCGTCATGCACGGCACGATGACGCTGCCCGACGGAACGACGACGAAGAAGCGGCGCGTGGTCAAGTTCGTCGATGCCGACACCTACACCGAGTCGGTCATGGTCGTCGGCAAGGACGGCAAGGAGAGCGAGTACATGACGCTGCACGCGAAGCGGGCGAAGTCCGCGAAGCCGGCGGCGACCAAGGTCGACGCGTCGGCCGAAGTCGACGCGAAGCGGACGCCGGAGCAGGCGTACCTGGCGCGCTTCCTCGGCACGCACCCGTTCGAGCTGACGTACACGTCGGGCGAGGGCACCGGCACGATGAACGGCGAGGAGGTCGCGACGGCGCGCTGCAACGGCAATTGGCTCGTCGCCAAGGTCGTCGGCGACTTCGGCGGGATGCCGTTCGAAGGTCGCCTGATCCTCGGCCACGACGCGGAGACGAAGACCTGGAAGAGCTACTGGGTCGACTCGATCGCCGCGTACCTCAGCACGTCGACCGGCGGCCTCGAGGCCGACGGGAAGACGCTGAAGATGACCGGCACCGGCCGCGACATGACCGGCCGTGAGACGAAGAACACCGACGTCACGAAGTGGAACGCCGACGGGACTCGCGTCGCGACGATGACGGCCGTCTACGCGGACGACGGCTCGCCCGCCGGCTCGATGACGATCACCTACCGCACGCCCAAGAAGGCCGAGAAGTAGTCCGCGACGTCCGGCGGGCAGTACGGAAGGCCGATCGAGAACTGCAGGCAACGCAGGATCATCGGCCGCTGCTGCGCCGTGAACTGCGGGTGCTTGTGCGGCTGCGTCAACCAGGTCTCGTAGCCGCGGACGTAGTCGACCATCGCGTCGAAGTCGCGCACGGCGAACGCCGCCTCGAACAGCAGCCGCGGTTGCATCGTTCCGATCACCTGCGAGTGATCGAGCGCGAACCGCGGCAGCAGGGGCGTCGACGTGCCGCGGACGAAGTAGACGGCGAGGTTCGTCGTCAACCGCGGCTCGCCGGGAAACGCACGCAACCCGTCGGTCGCGACGCGGATCGCCGCGTCGAAGTCGGCGGGATTCTTCCGCTGGAAGTGCATGTAGGAGAGGTTGACGAAGTTCTCGGCGTTCGGCGACTCGCCGTCGACGAGCGGCTGCAGCGCTTCGATCGCCTCGGCCGCGAGTGCTTCGCGCGATGCCGCGGCGCTGGGGTCGCGACCACCGCGTTGCATCAGGTCCTGGAGGACGTGGACCAAGGTCTCGCGCGCTTCGGGTTGCAGCGGGTCGAGCTGGACGGCCTTCCGGGCGTACGGCAGGGCTGCCGTCGGATCACCGCACAGGCGGAGCACCGCCGCGTGTGCGACGTTCGCGTCGACGTTGTCCGGATCGGCTTCGACCCATGATTTCGTCGTCGGCATCGCGCGCGCGGCTTCGCGGATCTCGACCCAGGCATGGACGATCTGCCGCCGGATCAGATGCGAACTCTCGCGCCGGTTGACAGCGGCCGCTGCACAAGTCTCGATCGCCGCGATCTCCTCCTTCGTCGCACGAACGGCTGCCGCGGTCTCAGGGTCGCGGGCGGCAGCGCGCGCCGCCGTCATTCGCGCATGGATCCGCGCGACGAGGACGAACAGATCCAACGCCGGTCGCTCACGGATCGTCCCGGCGAGGCGAATCTGTTCGGGCTCGATCGAGTCGACCAGACCGCACGCTGTCAGCGCCGACACGCGGTCGTAGGCGAGCAACGCGCGCTGTCGCGTCGTCTTCGGCGGATGCGCACGTTCGAACGCGTCGACGATTCCGACGAGGTCGTCCCATCGCTTCTGACGGCGGTGGCGGTCGAACTCGAGCAGCATCCGTTGGTACGCGATGTCGAACGGCTCGGCACCGGCGATCCGCTCGGCCTCGTCGATCGCCGCGAACGCCATCGTGTACTGGCGCTGCTCGCCGTGCTCTTCGGCGAGCGCGAGCCGGCTCGGCCAATCGTGCGGGTCGACGGCGGTCCACGACTTCAACGCGTCGAGCGCGGCGATCCGGTCGCCGAGCATCCGGTGCGTCCGCGCGAGCAACGCCAACC
>JAEYTU010000153.1 GCA_023433825.1 Planctomycetota bacterium | reverse complement strand
CAGCGTCGCCATGAACGGTGACTTCGTCGCCGCGACCTTCAAGTACGCCTTGCCGGCGTAGACCGGCTTCGTCGCGCCGAACGCGCCGTTCTCGAAGTGCAGCGCCGTCACGTCGCTGGTCAGCCCGGTGCCGAGCGCCGCCGAGATGCGCGGGGCGAGGTCCTTGCCCATCGCGGTGTGCGCCATCAGCACGGCGGCCGGTGCGCGCGCCTTCAGCCACTCGACGAGCACCTGTTGCCAGCCGTCGCCGGAGTAGTGCGCGAGGCCGGGCGCGTCGAGCAGGACGATCTTGTCGGCCTCGCTCTTCGTCAGCTCCTGCGCCGCGTTCGTCAGGTCGTGGCCGACGACGGCCACCGTCACGCTCCCGCCGCTCGACTCCGCCAGTCGCTTGGCGGCCGACACGGCCTCCAACGACGTGCGCTTCAACTTGCCGGCGCGAACTTCCGCGAGGACGACGATCTCGTTTGCCATGGTGTGTCTCGCCTTCGAAGGCCTCGCCTCTACAAAACCTTCGCCTTGTTCTTCAACGCGTCGACGAGCGCAGCCACCGATGCCGCGCCGTCCTTCCAGAGCATTCCGGACGAACGCTCGGGCGGCAGCGACAGCGAAGTGATCGTCGTCGCCGGTGGGACCGCGGCCGCGTCGATCTCTTCGAGCGGCTTCTTCTTCGCGGCCATGATCCCCTTCAAGTTCGCATAGCGCGGTTCGTTGAGCCCCTTCTGCGTCGAGACGACGCACGGCAGCTTGCAGCGGACGATCTCGCGCGCGCCTTCGATGTCGCGCTCGACGACGAACGTGTCGCCCTCGCGCGTCAGCTTGACGGCCTCGGTCACGCAGGGCAGTCCGAGCAGGGCTGCGAGCCGCGGCGCCATCTGGTTGTTGTCCATGTCGACGGCTTGCTTGCCGAGGAACACGACGTCGTGCGGCACCGTCCGGATCCACGCGGCGAGCGTTTCCGCGACCGCGTAGGCGTCGAGCTCACGACCGCCGTCCTTCAGCAGAACGGCTTTGTCGGCGCCCATCGCCAGGACCGTTCGCAGCTCCTTCTGCGCATCGGCGCCGCCGAGGCAGACGACGGTGACCGAGCCGGCTCCGGCGGCCTCCTTCGTCTTCAGCGCCTCTTCGACCGCGAACTCGTCGTACGGGTTCAGCACGTACTCGACACCAGCCGGGTCGATCGACTTGCCGCTGGCGCCGACCTTGATCTTCGTGTCGGTCGCAGCGACGCGTTTGACGCAGACGACGATGTTCATCGGGGGTCCTCGGGAAGGGGCGCGCGTCGACGTGGCCGGGCGCGAAGTGGGGCGAAAACTCTAGGCAGGCCCGAATTTCGATCAAGCCGGCCGCGGGCGTGCGAATCGGCGCCGAGCGGGCTCAGATCGAGTCGAGGCCGTCGACGAAGAAGTCGGCCGCCGCGCATCCGGCGTCGGGCCCGGGCAGCGATTTTCGCAGCGCGCAGACCCCTTCGCCGAAGTCGAGCAGTCGCGCACGCAGCGCGCGGACCAATGGCAATCGCGACGGTGCGACCGCGACGTGCGCGTGGTCGCGACCGACCGCGTGCGTCGCCGCCGGCAGCAGTGCCGCCAAGTCCGCGTCCGCACCGCCGACTTCGTGCCACCAACCCGCGAAGTCGACCCCCTTCCCAAGGCACGCGTAGGCGCGGACGGCGCGTTCCCGTTCGAGCACGAACGTCGTCGACCCACCGCCGAACAGCAGCGCCGTCTCGGCGTCGTCGCGGACGACGCGCAGCGGTTTCGCCTCGTGCAGGGCGAGCAGGCTCGGCAAGTCGTCCTGTCGCATCCGTCGAACGTCGACGTCACCGGCCGCGCTCGCGCGAAGTCCGAACTCCAACTGCCGGCCGGCGGGCTCGTACCCGAGCCGCGCGTAGAAGTCCCATCGGTCCGACCACAGCAGCACCGCCGCGGCGCCGGCCGCGGATGCCGCACTCTCGACCTCGACCAACAGCCGGCTGGCGTGGCCGTTCCCGCGGGCGTGCGGCGCCGTCGCGACCGAACCGACGAGGGCGGCCCGGAACACACCCGCCGCGCCGACGATCGACACGACGCGCATCGCGACGTGCGAGACGAGTTCGTCGCCGTCGAAGCACGCGAAGCTGCGCGCGCCGCCGCGCGGATCGAACACCTGCGGGTACGTCGCGACGAGGTCCGCGGCGGTCGCGTCGTCGCCGAGACTCCACTGCGCCAACTGCGGCAGCCACGGACCGATCTCGCCGCCGCGCAATTCGCGCGTGGCCAGCGTCGTCGTCACGGCAGCCGACCGCGGAACGCGTCCTCGAGCCGCCGCCGCAGATCCATGACGGTCGAGAACTCGTCGTCGGCGCGTTGCACGGCTCGAGCGAACGCCTGCACGTCGTCGGCCGGCGGAAGGTCGCGCTCGGCGGAGATCCGCTCCAACGTCTCCAGCAGTCTGCGGAACTCGAGTCCGGAATCGGCGCCCGCCGGTGCAGCGTTCTGCGCGTTCGACGCCGGGCGTTCGACGGGTCCGATCGGGCCGAGGGGATCGTGACTCATCGCAGGTAGTCCATCAGCGAGGTCTGGACGATGCGCGAGCTGACCTGCAGCGACGCTTGGTACGCGAAGTCCTGCTGCTGCATGCGCAGGATGCTGCCGGCGAGATCGGCGTCCTGGACTTCGCTCAGCACCTCTTCGCGAAGGCCCTTCAAGCGCTCGACGCGATTGCCGAGGAACTCCATCTGCTGCGCGCGGCTGCCGAAGTCGCGCACGCCTTCGAGCAGGAACTCGTTCGCGCGGTCGACGTCGTCGAGCAGGCTCGTCAATCGCGACGTAACCTCCTGCACCGACAGGCCGGCGTCGTTCTGCATGATGTCGCGCACGGCGAGCATCGCAGTGAACACGTCCAACGTGCCGCCGTACTCGATCTGGTCCGTGCCGGTGCGCGTAAGGCCCGCGACGGCGACGTTCGTGATCCCGCCGTCGTAGGCGTTGTAGACCTGCACTTCCGCGCCCGGCGAGAAGTCGGTGACCTCGACGCTCGTCTCGCCGCCGTCGGTCGACAGCCGCGCCGTGCTGGTCACGTTGTGGCTCGAAGCGACGACCGGACCCGAGAACTCCAGCGACAGCGTGCCGGTCGATCCCGGCACGGCGAACGCGTGCGGCCCCGGCCCGGTGAACGTCTGCGGTGGCCCGCCATTCACCGACAGTGCGTCGGGCGCCGTCGTGAACGTCAACGTGTGGTTCCCGAGCGCGGTCGTCGCCGCCGTGCCGGCGAACCACGCCGGGGATCCCGGGACGACCAGTGAACCGTGCGTGACGGTCAGCCTTCCGAATCCGACGCCGCTGTCGGCAGCGCCGCTGGGCGCCGCGCCGGTCGACCCGGTGATCGTCGTCGCCGTTCGTTCGCGGCCGAGGAACATCCGCTCGCCGACGGCCGTGATCGCGACGCGCGTGTTCGCGATCGTCATCATCTGCCGCATCATCTGG
>JAEYTU010000089.1 GCA_023433825.1 Planctomycetota bacterium | reverse complement strand
CGGCGTCGGAACGTCGACGACGCTCGGCTTGCGCTGATAGCGCAGCGTGCCGGACACCATCTCGAGCCAAGCGCTGCGCGGAACGTCGACACCGGCCTGCTGTGCCGCGAGCAGGCCGAGCGCCGCGTACTGCGTGCACGACAGGTCTTGCAGTCGATGCAGACCCGGGAGCCGGCCGTCCTCGTTCGGGTAGCCGAACGATCCGCGTTGCCAGTCGAGCAGGTCCGCAACGATGCGCCGCATCTGCGGCAGGTGCGTCGCGTCGCCGGTCGCGGCATACGCGAGCAGGTGACAGCCCGCCGTGTAGGTCTCGAGCGGTCGTCGCTGCGCCATCGCTGCGAGGCCGCGACGAACCGCGGGATGATCGTTGCCGAGACCGGCTTTCAAGAACGTGTAGACCGCGAGCGCGGTCTGTCCGGTCGCGAACGTTCGATCGTCGTGCGGGAAGTTGCCGTCGCGCAGTTGGACCGACAGCAGGAACTCGACGCCGCGGTCGATCGCGCGGTCGATGGCCGGCTGCATCCTCGCAACGGCCGCGCGAACGTCGGCGTCGGACATCGTCGACGTGTCGACCTGCGCGCGGCACACGCCGCTGCAGGCGAGGACGATCAGCAGCGCACGAACGGACGCGACGCGCGCGTTCATCGCCGCGTCCCGCGGAACAGCAGCAGGAACAGCGCGAGGATCACGGCCGACCCGATCGCCGGGATGCGCCAGATCCCGCTCCAGTCCATCCCGCGGAGTCCTTCGAGTCGCAGTCGGTCCTGGCGCGTGCGGAGCTCGTCGAGTTCGCCGTCGAGCGTCGCGCGCGCGTCCGTGGGTGCGGCGGCGCGCCGTTCGACGGCTGCCTGAATTGCCGGCGACAGCGCCTCGGCGTCGTCGAGGCGCGCTTGCGCCGCGGGCGGTGTGTGCGCCTGCTCGACGGCGCCGGTCACCTGCGCGCCGATCAGCATTCCGAGGCCGAGCGTGAACAGGACCAGCAGGCCTTGCGCTTGCGCGCGGATCTGCGGCGGTGCCTGCCGATCGGTGTGGATCTGGCCGGTCACGAAGAAGAAGTCGTAGCAGATGCCGTGCAGGACGATCCCGCCGAGCACCATCCAACCGACCTGGTCCGGCACGCCGACCGCGAACAGCGCGTAGCGCAGGATCCACGCCGCCATTCCGATCGCGAGCATCCACTTGACGCCGAGGCGCACGAAGAAGAACGGCATCGCGAGCATGAACAGGATCTCGGACATCTGGCCGAACGTCATCTTCGTCGCGACGTCGGCGAGTCCGGCCGCCTCGGCACTGCGCGCGGCGAGCTGGTAGTAGAACGCGAGCGGGATGCAGAGCAGGAACGAGCACGCCATGAACGTCGCGAAGTCGCGATTGCGCAGCATCGACAACGCGTCGAGGCCGAGCAGTTCCCGCAGCGTGGCCTTCGACGTGTTCGCGTGCGGTGGCGTGTGCGGGAGCGTCCACGCGTAGATCCCGAGGACGACGCCGCACGCGATCGTCACGTGGAACATCTCGACGCGCGCACCGAGTCCGAGCGCGCCGAGTGTCAGTCCGGCGACGATCCAACCGACGGTGCCGAACACGCGGATCAGCGGGAAGTGACGTTCCGCCGGGCCGATGTTGCGCATGGCGAGCGCGTTCGACAGCGCGAGCGTCGGGAAGTAGCACAGCATGTGGCCGAAGAAGAGCGCGTTGATCGCGTTCGGACTCGGTGCGGTGGCGTTCATCGCGGCGACGGCGAGGGCCATGAACCCCGCGCCGGCGAGGTGCAGCACGGCGAGGACGCGCTGGGTCGGGAACCATCGATCAGCGATCCGGCCGACGATCAACGGCGCGAGGATTCCGGCGATCGGGCCGACCGAGTAGGTCCACGCGAAGTCGGCGGCGCCGAAGCCGATCTTCGACAGGAACGACGGTGCGGTCACGTACCACGATCCCCACAGGAAGAACTGCAGGAACATCATCACGGCGAGGCGCTGCGGGACGGCGACGTGGGTCATGCGTTCGTGCGGGCGTGTGTGCGTGTGAGCGTGTGGCGCGCACTCTGACCGTGTCCACAGGTGGCCGCAAGCGCGGGTCGCCGCGGTAACGTCCCCGCCCGCGATGGCCAGCAACTCGTTCGGTGAAGTGTTCCGACTGACGACGTTCGGTGAGTCCCACGGCACGGCGCTCGGCGTCGTGATCGACGGCGTTCCGGCGGGACTGCCGCTGACCGAGGCCGACTTCGTGCCCGAACTCGAGCGACGGCGGCCGGGGCAGAGCGCCGTCACGACGGCGCGTGTCGAGACGGATCGGCCGGAGCTGCTGTCGGGGACGTTCGAAGGGCGGACGACGGGCGCGCCGATCGCCGTGATCGTGCGCAACGAGGGGGCGCGTTCGGCGGATTACGACGCGTTGCGGGATGTCGTGCGCGCCGGGCACGCGGATGCGACGTTCGCCAGCAAGTACGGCGTGCGCGACCATCGCGGTGGTGGACGCGCGTCGGGGCGCGAGACGCTGGCGCGGGTCGTCGCGGGGGTCGTCGCGCGGCGGATCCTGCCGGACGACGTGCGGATCGTCGCGCACGCGGCGCGGATCGGGCCGCATTCGGCCGTGCGATTCGAGCCGGAGACGATCGAGGCGAATGCGGTTCGTTGCGCGGATCCGGACGTGGCGCCTGCGATGGTCGCGTTCGTCGCAGCGGCGAAGGCGCGCGGGGAGTCGATCGGCGGCCTCGTCGGTGTCGTCGTGCAGCGTCCGCCGAAGAATCTCGGCGAGCCGGTGTTTCGGAAGCTGAAGGCGCAGTTGGCGTCCGGCGTGATGTCGATCGGCGCCGTGACCGGCTTCGCGTACGGCGCCGGGTTCGACGTCGCGACGATGAGTGGGAGCGACTACGTCGGCGACGAGGGGAACTTCGGCGGGATCCTCGGCGGGATCTCGACCGGCGCCGACCTGCGGCTGACCGTCGCCGTCAAACCGCCGTCGTCGATCGGCGCGGTGGCCAAGTCCGGCCGCCACGACCCGTGCGTCGTCCCGCGCGTGATCCCCGTCGTCGAAGCGATGGTCGCGATCGTCCTCGCCGACGCTCTCCTCCTC
>JAEYTU010000086.1 GCA_023433825.1 Planctomycetota bacterium | reverse complement strand
TCCCAGTACCGCATGTCCACGCCCATATTGACCAAGGGGTTAGGCCCAAAGACAAATCCCGTAGTTTGGGACTCATAAATGGCCGCAGTTGGCGCGAGGCGAAAGTCGTGCGGCGAGTAGTCGAATCCAGCGGGAACACCTTGTGGTGGCCATCGACGCAATACGTCGTTGATGTAGAGTGCCCCGCGAACGCCGTTCGCGCGTGTCCATGGGCTTAGATCGACTCGAGGAACCGGAGGAATTGCGGATGCTGGCAACGTGGCGAGAGGCCAATTTGGCGAAATCTGGGCGGTGAGATAGTTGATTCGCCCCACCTCCCACGCGTTGAAGTCCACGCCCGCGGACGCTGGAGCCACGTTGATTGGGACGGCGTTCACGGCGAATATCGTTCTGAAATCTGAACTCACTCCCTCGAAACACGATTGTGATGCAAAGTGAGATGATCCCGGTGGGCTGCTCGAGTCGAAAATGTTGTTCGCAATCAGCGGGAGATGCGTGTTCGCGAATTGCTGCCCCGGACGAGTGTCCCCAGTCCACATCCCGATCCCGTTCCACGCGATCGTGTTGTTGAAGATCCGCGGGGCGTGCCCGACCGACAGTTGAGTGTCCGCCGTATTGGCGTCGACCGCGATACCGATGACGTTATCGTAAATGAAACAATTGGTGATCGCGATGCTGGACTTGGCTACCGGGCCGAGCTCGAACGAATCACCTGCGCGCGGGTGAATGTAGATCCCCGCCCCGTCGCCGATCGCAGGCGTCGCGCCGAGGGCTCGGGCGCGGCACACCGCGATCGAATCGACGAACGACCGATGATGGATGTCATTGGAGGACGGTCCGAGGTTGGGATCGGCCGCGACGATAATCGCGGTGGACGTCAGCCGTCCGTCGAAGATCGTGTCGAGGCCAGACGTCCCTTGGAGCGACACCCGGTCCGGAATGTAGACTGGCCAGTCCTCGCCGTTGAATGGCAGCCCCGAGCGAGGATCGATCCTCGGAAGCGCGGGATTCTGATCGTCGTAAGGTCCGTACACTCCCGGTAGGCAATGGACGACGATGGCGTCTACGGTCTTGTTGTGGACCGGATGCGTGTACAGCGCAGCTCCCGGCGCGGGTGTATTGGGAATGAAGAACTCTGAGTTCAGATACGCCATCACGCCGGAAGGACCCGTTAGGGTTCGAAAGTGGTAGGGCGCGTGTTGAAGGTATCCCGTGATCTCGAAGTACGTCGTGTTCCCCGGCGACGTCTTCTGAGGCTCCGGGTGCGTATCGAGCGGTCTCGGCGGGGAGTTCCCGTTCGTCGGGCGGGGATTGTTGAGGCTCGCCTGAGCGTCGTCCCCATGAAGCGGATCGACATACACATGGAAGACGAACGACGTTCGTTCAGGTGTTTGGGCGACGAGCGGCGCCGCGTGAATGGCGACAAACGCGAGCGGGAGGAGACTGCTGCTCAACCGAGCAGCGCAAGATCGTCCTTCCTTCCTTCCTTCCTTCCTTCCTTTTGGGTGAGCTTCATCTCAATGCGTTCCTTCCGACGCGCGTACGGGAGCCCGGGGCGAAGTCGGAACCGTAGCGAGTCGAATCGAGGCCGCAAGACCCCTCGCGGACCAGACTCACCCACCGATGATTCGGTGGCTTGCTGTCAGGGGGTGGATGCGTTTGCGGATTGTCGGTCCGCGTCGACACGCGCACATCCGGCCTCTCCGGGCCCGCTGGTTGGGTCGCGATTCGCGAGGGGTGGTCCCTGCGCCACCACGAGCCGGTGGGGAGGCGGATTCACTGCCGAATCGAAGGGAGTGGCAGCGCATCAGCGTCGCCGACCTCAGTCGCCGCTCCAACCTCTCGCGATCGAGCCAGCCTTCGCCCGAGCAGTCGCGCGCTTGTTGCGAAGCAAGTCGTCGATGCCGAGAAACGGCACGATGCGCGACTCCCACGCGACCTCGACCCGGTGCGGCCAAGCTGCGTCGAACGAGACTCCCGAGACACTGGTCAGCAGGTCGATCCGCCGGGGCAGCACGCCGAGTTGGACCACGTTGTCTGGACGGGCGAAGTCGGACTCGTCCAGTCCAAGCGCGGCACGCGGCGCGCCGAATCGTTCGAGAGCTCGCCAGACGCGCGTCGCGTTGTCAGCGTCAGGTCGAACCCACAAGTCGATGTCGCCCGTCGTTCGCGGATGACCGTGAAACGAAACTGCATACGCACCGACGACGAGGAACCGGACGCCCTCGTCGATCAGCGCGCACAACATGTCCCGAAAGTCGGGATTGAGTTGGTCGAGCGCCGTCACGACCCGTCGTCCTCCCAGAACCGCAGGACCCGCACCGGCATGTCCTTTCGCTCGTAGTCCGGAATCGGGATCCCGGCCACCGCCCACGCCTGCACGGCGAGTTCCCACATCATCGCGAGGCGTTGCTCCGGGGTCGTCGCGTCGATCGGCGGCTCGTCGCCGAGGCGGTGGACCGTGACGGGCCAGTCCTTGCGAGCCGCGCACCGAGCCGCTTCGTCGTCGTGCATGGCGCCGGATCGCAGCGGGATCCGGGTCTGCTCAGGCCGCGTCGGTCTCGCCGGCGCTCGCCCGGCGGCGGCCGCGCGCTTCGAGCACGAACCACGCGACGGCGGCGAGGACGGTCAGCGCCGACAGCGCGATCAGCAGCGCGTCCGAGCCGGCTGGTGCCGGCGCCGACTGTGCATCGCGACCACCAGTGGCGCCGACCGCCGTGCCCACACTGGACTCCGGAACCGGCTCGACGTGCGGTGGCAACGCGTAGGCGTCGAGCGCACTCTCGCGCGAAGGCACAACGACCGCCGTCTCGACCGCCGGTGCCGGCGGCACGACCGCCGCGTCCGCCGGCTTCCCGTCCAGCCATTCGACGTCTCCGGTCGCCAGGTCGTAGACCGCCGCCAGCACGACCAACTCGCCGCGGTCGACGAGCTTTCGCAGCGCCTCGCTGCGCTGCGTCAACACGCGCGCGGTGCGCACCGCATGCGCGCGCACGGCGCGCGCGACCAATTCCTGCGGCGAACGCGCCCCCGCGCGCACGCTCTCGACCGCGACCTCCAGATGCGCGACCAACCGTCGCAGACTCTCGGTCGCCTCGTGCCCATCCCCTTCGCTCGCGTGCACGGCCGCACCGACGGCGCCGCACGACGTGTGACCGAGGACGACGATCGCGCCGACGCCGCGCGTCAGCGCCGCCGCCTCCAAGCTCGCGATCGCGTCGTCGCTCGGCACGTTGCCGGCCACGCGCACGACGTCGAGATCCCCCAACCCGGCGTCGAACAGCACCTCGGGCGCGACGCGACTGTCGGCGCAACCGAGCACGGCGGCGAACGGCCGCGGCGTCGCGACGACGGCCTCGCGCCGCGCCGGCGTGACGTCGGCACGCGCCGCTCCGGTCAGGAACCGTTGATGCCCGGCGCGCAACAGCTCGTAGGCGACCTGCGGCGGGATGCCCTTCTGCTTCTGCAATCGCCCGGTCGGCGGCGCGTCCGGTTCGGGCGGGATCGTCCGGCGCGGCAGGAACGCGACGACGCCGCTCGTCGGCTCGTACCGCGCCGCAGCGACATCGAACCGTCGCACGCGCGCCAGATCCCGCAGCACCGGGCTGCGCCGCAACGCGTCGGCGACCGCCGTCTGGACGACTTCGACCTCGGCGCGGTCCTGCACTTCGGCCGCGACGGCCGCCTCGCGCCGGGCCGTCGCCAACGCCGGGCGCAGTCGTTCGCGCAGCCGTTCGCCGTGCGGCGTCGTCGGCGCGTCGGCCAACGCCTCACGCACGGCGTCGCTGCCCTGCGGAACGAGGAACACGCAGACCGACGCACCCAGGTGCTCGGCCGCGTACTCGATGCTCGCCAGGACCTCGGGCGTGCAGACCGGACCCGCCGTGCGCAGCACGAACAGCTCGCCGAGGCCGGCGTCGAACAGCCGTTCCGGCGGAACGCGGCTGTCGGACGGCGCGACGACGATCGCGTACGGTCGTTGTCCCGCTGCCATCGAGCGCCGCGATGCTTCGTCGGCGACGCCCGCCGTCGGCGCACCGGCGACGAACCGCCGATTGCCGGCTTCGAGCCGCGCCAATGCGTCGCCGATCGCCGCACTCGGCTGCTGCGCCGCGATCGGCGCCGCGATGGGCGCGAGCAACGCCGCGATCGACAGGACCAGGGCGATGCTGCGCAGGCGAACGTGGTGCGACATGGCGGATCTCCGGCTCGGAAGAGCCCTTCATCGGGCCTTCGTGCCCCGCCGCTGAACGCCGCGCCGGTCGCCGGCCGCCCTTGACTGCCCTCGACCCCGGGCTACCTTGCTCCCCTTTTCATTGCGCGCGGCACGCCTCGGAGACCCTCTCCGGCCGCGGCATGACGGCCCGGAAGCGCACTTCCACCGCCGCAGCGCCCGCTCTCTCAGACGCCCATCGACGGTGTACGAATGACCGACATCACGCAGCAGGACAAGAACGCCCCGAAGAAGGAGTCGAAGGACGAGAAGCTGATCCGCATGACGCGGAACATCGGCATCATCGCCCACATCGACGCCGGCAAGACCACCGTCAGCGAGCGCGTGCTCTACATCACCGGGAAGAGCCACAAGGTCGGCGAGGTGCACGAAGGCGCCGCGACGATGGACTACCTCGAAGAGGAGCGGAAGCGCGGCATCACGATCACGTCGGCGGCGACGACGTGCTTCTGGAAGGAGCACCGCTTCAACCTGATCGACACCCCCGGACACGTCGACTTCACGGCCGAGGTCGAGCGATCGCTGCGCGTCCTCGACGGCGCCGTCGGCGTGTTCTGCGGCGTCGCCGGCGTGCAGCCGCAGTCGGAGACGGTCTGGCGTCAGGGCAATCGCTACGGCGTGCCGCGGATCGCGTTCGTCAACAAGATGGACCGCACCGGCGCCAACTTCGATCACGCGGTCGAGACGATGCGCGTCCGTCTGCGCGCGAATGCCGTCCCGATCCAGATGCCGATCGGTCGCGAGAAGGACTTTCTCGGCGTCGTCGACCTCGTCGAGATGAAGGCCTACACGTGGCACGAGAAGGACGACGCGCGTGAGGTCGAGATCGGCGACGTTCCGCCGGAGTTGATGGAGAAGGCGCAAAAGGCGCGCGAGGCGATGATCGAGGGTGTCGCGGAGTTCCACGACACGATGCTCGAGAAGTTCGTCGAGGGCGAACCGATCTCGGTCGAGGAGATCAAGCAGGCGATCCGCGCCGGCTGCCACGCGCTGAAGCTGACGCCGGTGCTCTGCGGCGCGGCGTTCAAGGACAAGGGCGTGCAGAACATGCTCGACGCCGTCGTCGACTACCTGCCGTCGCCGCTCGACGTCAAGCCGATCGAAGGCACGAACCCCGACGACGGCAGTGTCGTCGTGCGGCCGCTGTTGCCGACCGAGCCGACGTCGGCGCTCGCGTTCAAGACGATTTCGGATGCGAACGGCGACTTGACGTTCCTCCGCGTCTACCACGGCGTGATCCAGCAGGGCCAGAAGTACTACAACCCGCGCAATCGTCGCGAAGAGCGCATCGGGCGACTCGTCCGCATGCACGCCGCGCAGCGCGAACCGATCAACGAGGCGAAGGCAGGCGACATCTGCGCCGCCGTCGGCCTGCGCGACACGATCACCGGCGACACGCTGACGACGCGCGAGCAGCCGCTCGTGCTCGAGTCGATGCAGTTCCCCGACACGGTCATCTCGCTCGCGATCGAACCGAAGAGCAGCGGCGATCGCGATCGTCTGTCGGAAGTCATCGGCAAGCTGATCCGCGAGGACCCGACGTTCAAGGCGCGCACCGACGAGCAGACCGGACAGATGGTCATCTCGGGGATGGGTGAGTTGCACCTCGAAGTCATCACGAATCGCATCCTGAGCGAGTTCAAGGTGCAGGTCGTCGTCGGCCGTCCGAAGGTTGCCTACAAGCAGACGCTGACGGCGCCGAAGAACGTCGAGGCGCGTCACATCAAGCAGTCGGGTGGATCGGGTCAGTTCGCGGTCGTCAAGGTCCGCTTCACGACCGACATGAACCTGACCGACGACGTCGAGTTCGCGAACAAGATCACCGGCGGTGCCGTGCCGAAGGAGTACATCCCTTCGATCCAGCACGGAATCGAGTCGGCCGCCGCGGGTGGCGGGCGCCTCGGGTTCCCGTTCGTCAAGATCCGCGCCGAGCTCTACGACGGTCAGTACCACGACGTCGACTCGAGCACGATGGCGTTCGAAGCGGCCGGCATGCTCGCGTTCCGGATGGCGATGGAGAACAACTCCACGCTGCTCGAACCGATCATGAAGATCGAGGCCGAGAGCCCCGAGCAGTACACCGGTGACGTCATCGGCGACCTCAGCTCGCGGCGCGGGATCATCGAGGAGATGGTCACGAAGCCCGACGGCATCACGTCGGTGCGCGGCAAGGTGCCGCTCGCCGAGATGTTCCAGTACTCGACGGCGCTGCGTTCGATGACGCAGGGTCGCGGGCACTACTCGATGGAACCGTTCTCGTACGAGGCGGTCCCGGGGAACATCGCCGAGAAGGTGCTGAAGGAGCTGTGACGCTCGCGCGGACGAACGTCTCGTCCGGTGCGCCGTGGGAGCCGATCGTCGGCTACTCGCGCGCGGTGCGCGTTGGATCGGTCGTCCACGTCGCCGGGACGACCGCGGTCGGTCCCGACGGCAAGATCGTCGGGCGCGGCGACGCCGGTGCGCAGGCGCGGCGTTGCCTCGCGATCATCGGTGACGCGCTCGCGAGTGCCGGCGCGACGTTCGCCGATGTCGTCCGCACGCGGATCTACGTGACCGACATTCGTCAGTGGGAGGCGGTCGGGCGTGCGCACGGCGAGGTGTTCGGCACGATCCGGCCCGCGTGCACGCTGGTCGAGGTCAAGGGACTCGTCGATCCGGACATGCTGGTCGAGATCGAGGCCGAGGCGATCGTCGGCGCGGGAGTCAGCGCCGCCGCCGGTAACTGAGTCCGCTCGCACCGTCGAACTTGTGCGCGACGCTGCCGGCGAGGAACGCGATCTCGTCGTCGGGATCGTCGATCAGCGCGTCGACGCGCGCCGCCAGTGCGGCGTCGTCCGGGAAGCGCGGCCACTCGTGGATCGCGCACAGCGCGGCGATGCGAACGGTCCGGTAGGGACTCGCGGTCGCGCGACGCAACGTGCCGACGGCGATCGGATCGTCGCAGGCGTTCTGTAGCGCGAGCAGCGCAGCCGATCGGTCCGACGCGCGCGCGGCGGAAGTCGCGCTCGCGATCACGTGGGCGCGAGCCCGCGCGGTCGGCAGTTCGCCGAGCAGTTGGAGTGCGAGTTCGCGTGAGGCCGCGTCGTCGCTCGCCGCCGTGCCGATCGCGAACGTCACGACGGCGTCGACGTCATCGACCCGCGCGATGTCGGCCATCGTCGCGAGTGCGGCGAGCGCGCGGCGCCGTGCGACGTCGGGCATCGTCGGCGCGGCTGCGAGCAGCGATCGGACCGCGCGCGTGCCGATCTCCGACAACGCCCATGCGGCCTCGGCGCCGGCACCGCCGGAGAGTGCGGCGGTCAACCAGCGGACGTGAGCGTCGTTCGTGTGGTGCGCGTGCTTGCCGAAGACCCAACTGATGTTCGCCACGGCGTGCGGCAGGGCCCATTCGCCGTCGGTGCGGAGCGGAATGCGATCGACGACGGCTGCGTCGCACGCCGCGAGCGACCGCGCCGCCGTCTTCCCGATTCGGGCGCTCGTCAGGTTTCGCACGAGGGTGTCGATCGCCGTCGGGTCGGTCGTGCGTTGCAACGCCTGCAGCGCTTGCACGCGGACCTCGTCGTCCACGTCGCGGTCCGCGACGACGGCGACGAGGACGTCGATCGATCGATCGGCGAGTCCGGCCGTTTCGATGCGCCAGATCGCGACGGCGCGCGGGTCGGTCCGCTCGGGTGGGGCCGCGTCCCGCGCGATCGGAGGGATCTCGCTGCCGCCGCGGGCGCGTTCGATCCACACCTCCGCGGGCAGCACCTGCTGCGGCACCGTGCAGCCGAACGCGTACCAACGTGTCCAAGACGTTCCGCCGGCGGCGCTCGACGACCCCCGGCCACCTGACGGCACCGCGCGCGCTTCCGCGTGCAGTCGCGCCAGCAACTCGTCCGTCGCGGATGCACACCCCGCGCACGTTGCGGCGAGGACCGCAGCGAGCGCGGTGCGACCTCTCAATGCAGGAAGAGCAGCTCGCGGTACTTCGGCAACGGCCAGACCTGGTCGTCGACGATCAGCTCCAGCGCATCGGCGGCTTCGCGGACCTTCGCCATCGCCGGGACGACGTTGTCGCGATACGTGACCGCGTGTTCGCGCACGCCGCCGCGGTGGTGGTCGGCGTGGTCGGAGGCCTGCTGCAGCGCGTCGATCGCCGTGATCAGCGCGCCGATCCGCGTGGCGATCGTCTGCAGCAACTTCTCCTGCGGCGCCGGCACCGTGATCCCGGCGCTCTTCGCGGCGGCGACGCTCTTGCCGACCATCTCCTGGAACTTCAGCGACGCCGGCAGCACGTGTGTGCTGGCCAGCCCGAGCAGACTCTGCGCTTCGATCGCGATCGCCTTCCCGTAGCTCTCGTACATGATCGTCGCGCGCGACTCGGTCTCCTTGCGCGTCAAGACGCCGTGGCGCTCGAACATCTCGAGGTTCTTCGGCGCGCTGAACGGCGCGATGCCGTCGACGGCGTTGCGCAGGTTCGGCAGGCCACGGCGTTCGGCCTCGGCGTGCCAGTCGGACGAGTAGCCGTTGCCGTTGAAGATGATCCGCTGGTGCTGCTTCAGCGCGGCCTGCACGACCTGCTGGACTGCGGACTCGAGGCTCGCGCCGCCCTTCAACTTCGCCTCGATCTCGTCGGCCATCGCGCCGAGCGAGTCGGCGACGATCGTGTTCAGCACGATGTTCGGGTTCGAGATCGACTGGCTCGCGCCGACGGCGCGGAACTCGAACTTGTTGCCGGTGAACGCGAACGGCGACGTCCGGTTGCGATCGGTCGCGTCGCGTGGCAACGGCGGCAGCGTGTTGACACCCAGCGTCATGTGCGAACGCCGATTGCCGCCGCCGCTCGCCGTCCCGCGGATCAGCGACTCGACGACGTCGGTCAACTGCTCGCCGAGATACGCCGACAGGATCGCCGGCGGAGCCTCGTTCGCGCCGAGACGATGGTCGTTCCCGGCATGCGCGATCGACGCGCGCAGCAGGTCGGCGTTCAAGTCGACGGCGCGCAGGACGGCCGTCAGAACGACGACGAAGCGCATGTTCTGACCCGGCGTCTGCCCGGGTTCGAGCAGGTTGACGCCGGCGTCGGTCGCCATCGAGAAGTTGTTGTGCTTGCCCGAGCCGTTGATGCCGGCGAACGGCTTCTCGTGCAGCAGACAGACGAAGCCGTGCCGCTGCGCCACCTGCCGCAGCACTTCCATCGTCAGCATGTTGTGGTCGGTCGCGATCGTCGTCCGCTCGAAGATCGGCGCGAGTTCGAACTGCATCGGCGCGACTTCGTTGTGCCGCGTCTTGACCGGAACGCCGAGGCGCCAGAGTTCGCGTTCGACCTCCATCATGAACGCGAGCACGCGCGGGCTGATCGATCCGAAGTAGTGGTCCTCGAGTTCCTGGCCCTTCGGCGGGCGCGCGCCGATCAGCGTCCGCCCGGACGCGACGATGTCGGGCCGCAGCAGGAACAGATCGCGGTCGACGAGGAAGTACTCCTGCTCGGCGCCGAGCGTCGTCACGACGTACTGGACGTTCGTGTCGCCGAGGACGTGCAACAGGCGGACGGCCTGGCGCGACAGCGCCTCGCACGAACGCAGCAGCGGCGTCTTCTTGTCGAGCGCCTCGCCGGTCCATGAGCAGAAAGCGGTCGGGATGCACAGCGTCGCGCCGTTGACGGTCTTCCGGAGGAACGCCGGCGACGTCGGGTCCCAGGCCGTGTAGCCGCGGGCCTCGAACGTCGCGCGGAGGCCGCCGGACGGGAACGACGACGCGTCGGGCTCGCCCTTGACGAGTTGCTTGCCGGAGAACTCGAGCAGCAGTTCGCCGTCGGTGAAGTTCAAGAACGAGTCGTGCTTCTCGGCGGTCAGCCCGGTCATCGGCTGGAACCAGTGCGTGAAGTGCGTCGCGCCGTGTTCGATCGCCCATTCCTTCATCGCGTTGGCGACGAGGTCGGCGAGTGTCGGGTCGAGCTCCTTGCCCTGCTGCATGCACGACCGCAGTGCGAGGTAGGCCGCCTCGGGCAGCCGTGCGCGCATCTGTCGGTCGCCGAATACGAGTTCGCCGAAGATGTCCCGGAGGGTTTCCTCCGTGTAGGGGACCGCGGTCGCGATCGGCTTCTTCTGAAGGATCGCCTGGACCGCGTGACGACGGGCATTCGCGGACATGGGGGTGCTTTCG
>JAEYTU010000084.1 GCA_023433825.1 Planctomycetota bacterium | reverse complement strand
CTGCAGAAGAAGTCGCACGACATCGTCCGCGAGCACCACCGGACGTCGGCGAACGCGACCGACTTCGAAGGCTGGTGGACGAAGGCGCTGCACGACGGGTTGGTCGACGGCAGCAAGTTCGCGGTCGGCGCCGGTCTCGCGATCCAGCACGGCGACCTCGCCCGCGCGATCCAGGCCCATCCGAAGCCGGCGGCCGGCAGCGCGCAGAGCCTCGAAGTCGTGTTCCAAGCCGACGCGCGGATGCTCGACGGTCGGTTCTCGAACAACGCTTGGATGATGGAGCTGCCGGACCCGATCACGAAGCTGGTCTGGGACAACGGGGCCCTGATGAGCCGCGCGACAGCGGACGCGCTCGGCGTCGGCAATGGCGACGTCGTCAAGCTCAGTGTCTCCGGTCGCGAGGTCGAAGCGCCGGTCTGGATCCTTCCGGGCTGCGCCGACTTCGTCGTCGTCGTGACGTTCGGATTCGGTCGTCGCCTCGGCGCGGATCACAAGATCGCAGCCGGTGCCGGCTACGACGCGTTCACGCTGCGGACGGCCGCCACGCAGGGTTTCGTCGTCGGCGCGACGGCGACGAAGACGGGTCGCTCGCACCAGATGGTGTCGACGCAGGACCACGGCTCGATGGAAGGTCGCGCGCTCGTCCGCGAGGCGTCGCTCGAACACTTCAAGTCGAACCCCGGCTTCGCGCCGGCGATGACGCCGCTGCCGAACGAGGACAAGCGGTTGAAGTCCCTCTGGGTCGAGCGCGACTACTCGCAGGGATACCAGTGGGGGATGGTCATCGACCTGAGCTCCTGCATCGGCTGCAACGCCTGCGTCGTCGCCTGCACGTCGGAGAACAACATCCCGATCGTCGGCAAGGCGGACTGCGCGATGGGCCGCGAGATGCACTGGCTGCGGATCGATCGCTACTTCTCCGGCAACGCGACCCAGGACGGCGTTCCGCTGGATGCCGATCCGGCGATGGTCACGCAACCGGTCCCGTGCATGCAGTGCGAGAACGCGCCGTGCGAGTCGGTGTGCCCGGTCGCGGCGACGATGCACAGCCCCGAGGGGCTGAACGACATGGTCTACAACCGCTGCATCGGCACGCGGTACTGCAGCAACAACTGCCCGTACAAGGTGCGCCGGTTCAACTGGTTCGACTACACGGGCAAGTTCAGCGCGACCGAGGAGATGGCGCACAACCCCGACGTCACGGTGCGCTCGCGCGGCGTGATGGAGAAGTGCACCTACTGCGTGCAGCGCATCCAGTCCGCGAAGATCCGCGCGCGCAACGCCAACCGACTCGTCCGTGACGGCGAAGCGACGACCGCATGCGCGCAGGGCTGCCCGACGCAGGCGATCACGTTCGGCAACATCGTCGACCCCGAGAGCCAGGTCGCGAAGGCGAAGCGGAACCCGTTGAACTACGCGATGGTGTCGCAGACGAACGTCAAGCCGCGCACCACCTACCTGGCGAAGATCAGGAACCCGAATCCGGAGCTGGCCGCGCAATGACCTCGATCCACGTCGTCGACGAGCCGGAGAATCCGCTCCGGCGTGCCCCGATCGTCGAGGGCAACAACGACTTCCACACGGTCACCGAGACGGTGGCTCGCATCACGGAAGCGAAGACCCCTCCCGGCTGGTACCTGCTGTTCGGCGTTTCGGTCGCGATGCTCGGCGTGCTCGGCGCGGCCGTGCTGTACCTGATCGTCACGGGCATCGGCGTCTGGGGAAACAACAACCCCGTCGGCTGGGCCTGGGACATCACGAACTTCGTGTTCTGGATCGGCATCGGCCACGCCGGAACGCTGATCTCGGCGATCCTCTTCCTGTTCCGACAGAAGTGGCGCACCGCGATCAACCGCTGGTCGGAAGCGATGACGATCTTCGCCGTCATGGCGGCCGGCATCTTCCCGGCCATCCACGTCGGTCGGATCTGGGTCATCTACTGGGTGTTCCCGATCCCGAACCAGATGGCGATGTGGCCGCAGTTCAAGAGCCCGCTGCTCTGGGACGTGTTCGCGGTCAGCACGTACTTCACGGTGTCGCTGCTGTTCTGGTACGTCGGCCTGATCCCCGACCTCGCGACGTATCGCGACCGCTGCTGGAAGGCCGGTCGAAAGGTCGCCGCCTACGTCTACGGCGCGTTCGCGCTCGGTTGGACCGGCCGCAATCGGCACTGGCTCAACTACGAGAAGGCCTACCTGATCCTCGCCGGGCTCAGCACGCCGCTCGTGCTCTCGGTGCACTCGATCGTCTCGTTCGACTTCGCGGTGTCGATCGTCCCCGGTTGGCACACGACGATCTTCCCGCCGTACTTCGTCGCCGGCGCGATCTTCTCGGGCTTCGGCATGGTGCTGACGCTGCTGATCCCGGCGCGCAAGTGGCTGAAGCTGCACGACCTCGTCACGCTGAACACGCTCGACAACATGGCGAAGATCATCCTGCTGACAGGCACGATGGTCGGCTACGCGTACGGGATGGAGTTCTTCATCGCCTGGTACGGCGGTGTCGAGGAAGAGCAGTACGCGTTCATCAACCGCGCGACCGGCCCGTACTGGTGGGCCTACTGGACGATGGTCACCTGCAACGTGATCTCGCCGCAGTTGTTCTGGTTCCGCAAGCTGCGTCGCAGCGCGACCGTGCTGTTCATCGTCTCGATCTTCATCAACATCGGGATGTGGTTCGAGCGGTTCGTGATCATCGTCACGTCGCTGCATCGCGACTACCTGCCGTCGAGCTGGGACTACTTCAGCCCGACGATCTGGGACGTGTTGACGTTCATCGGCAGCTTCGGGCTGTTCTTCACGATGTTCATGCTGTTCGTGCGGTTCCTGCCGATCCTCGCGATCAGTGAGCTGAAGGGCGTGATGCCGCAGGCGAACCCGCACGCTCACGACCACGCGCACGGGCATGCCGGCCACGCGCACGACGCGGCCCTGACCGGAGGCAAGCACGGATGAGCTCCAAGACCTATCACGCCGCCGTCGCGGAGTTCGACTCGGCGGCCGCGATCTATCACGCGGCGGAGAAGACGACGGCGGCGGGCTACACGCTCGTCGACGCGCACACGCCGTTCCCGATCCACGGCCTCGACCGCGCGCTCAAGCAGGGCGAGAGTCGCCTCGGTTGGATCTGCGCCGGAATGGGACTGATCGGCATCGTCGGCGCGCAGCTGATGATGTGGTGGATGAACGGCGTCGACTACCCGATCTGGGTCAGCGGCAAGGAGCCGTACGCCTGGCAGAGCACGATCCCGATCACGTTCGAGTGCATGGTCCTGCTCGCCGCGTTCGGCGCGGTCTTCGGCATGTTCGGGATGAACAAGCTGCCGCGGCTCAACAACCCGTTGTTCAAGCACTCGACGATCCACCGCGCGACCGACGACCGGTTCTTCCTGTCGGTCGACGCCGCCGACCCGAAGTTCGACGCAGCGCGGACGGTCGAGTTCCTGACCCAACTCGGCGGCACGCACGTCGAGCTCGTCGAGGAGGAGCACTGATGCGCCTGTCGTTGTCGATCGTCGCCATCGCCGCGTTCGGCGTCGTGGCCTCGGGACTCGTGTCGTGCCGCGGCGGAACGTCGGAGAAGCCTCCGATCCACCTGGTCCTCGACATGGACTTCCAGCCGAAGCTGCGCGCGCAGTCGGAGTCGTCGTTCGAAGGTTGGTCCGACAAGCGCGGTGCACGTCTTCCGGTCGAGGGCACGATTGCGCGCGAGTCGCTGCGTGATGCGCGGCTGACGACCTTCAAGAACGCCGACGACACGTTCGTTGCGCAGAACCCGATCGCGCTCGACGCCGACGTCATGGCGCGCGGACGCCAGCGCTACGACATCTTCTGCGCGCCGTGCCACGGCCGGAGCGCGATGGACAAGGGACTGGTCGGCAAGCGTTGGCCGGCGCCGATCCCGTCGCTCGCGACCGACCCGCGTCTCGTCGCGATGACCGACGGCGAGCTGTACTCCACGATCACGAACGGCAAGAACACGATGCCGCCCTACGCGCGTCAGATCGCCGTCGAAGATCGCTGGAAGATCGTCCATTACCTGCGCGCCCTGCAGAAGCGCGCGAACTGATCCCGAGCCGACGCAACCGCTACCGAGCCCAAGTTCGAGGAATCCAGCAACGATGACCGCCACGGCCACCGTCCCCCCGATCGAGACTGCGGTGCCGGGTCTGAAGACCCGCGTGCCTGCCGGCACGTTCCGCGCGACGAGCAACGCATTGCTCGGCGTCGGCGCCGTCGCCGTCATCGCGTCCGCCGTCACGGCGTTCTTCGGCGAGGACGCACGGAAGCAGTTCTACTTCTCGTATCTCGTCGCCTACACGTTTGCGCTCGGCATCGTGCTCGGCGCGATGTTCTTCGTGCTCGTGCAGCATCTCGCGCGCGCCGGCTGGAGCGTCGTCGTCCGCCGCGTCGCCGAGAACATCATGGGCGCGATGCCGCTGATGGTGCCGCTGTTCCTGCCGATCGTGCTCGGTTACCACGACCTCTACCACCACTGGGTCGACGCGGTCGTCGATCCGCTGGCCCCCGGCTACGACAAGATTCTCGCCGGCAAGCGGGCGTGGCTGAACGAGCCGTCCTTCTTCGCGCGGATCGTCGTCTACTTCCTGATCTGGACGCTGATCGCGACGTGGTTCCGCAAGAAGTCGCTGGAGCAGGACCGCACCGGTGATCCGGCGCTGACGCTGAAGATGGCCCGCGCCGCGGCGCCGGTCATGTTGCTGTACGCACTGACCGTCACGTTCGCCGCGATCGACTGGTTGAAGTCCCTCGACCCGCATTGGTTCTCGACGATGTGGGGCGTCTACATCTTCGCCGGCTATGTCGTCTCGTTCTTCGGCGTCACGGCGCTGCTGTGCATGTGGCTGCAGAAGAAGAACTGGCTGAAGGACGCCGTCACGGTCGAGCACTACCACGACATCGGCAAGCTGCTCTTCGCGTTCATGGTGTTCTGGGCATACACCGGGTTCTCGCAGTACATGCTGATCTGGTACGCGAACCTGCCAGAGGAAACGATCTACTACGCGCACCGCGCCGAGGGATCGTGGTACGAGATCGGGCAGTTGATGATCGTCGGCCACTTCCTCGTGCCGTTCGTGTTCCTGATGTCGCGGCACATGAAGCGGAATCGGCGGACGCTGGCGATCGGCGCGTTGATCCTGCTCGCGATCCACTTCATCGATCTCCACTGGATCGTGATGCCGACGCTGCACCACCACGGTGTCCACCTGTCGTGGGTCGACTTCGCGACGCTGATCGGGCTCGTCGGGCTGCTGCTCGGCGTCGTGCTCCGCAACATCGAGTCGACGCCGCTCGTCCCCGAGCGTGACCCGCGGCTGGTCGAGTCGCTGCACTTCCACAACATCTGAGCTGACGAACCCGGCAACCGATCATGGGCAACCCGCACGATTCCCACGCGTCCGTCGGCGCGACCGAGCTCGATCCCGAGCACGACATCGACGGCAAGCGGACGATCATCTGGATGATCGTCTGGACGGTCGCGATCTTCGTCTCGATCTGGGGTCTCTACCTGCTGTTCAAGATCGTCGTCGACGCCGAACGTCGGCAGAAGGTCGACTTGATCCCGACGAACGAGCTCAACGCGTTCCGTGCGATCGAGGACGAGATCCTCGCCGGCCGGAAGGGCGGGTCGTCGATCGAGGACGCGATGCAGCGCGTCATCGCGGAGCGTCAACAACGGTGAAGCCGACGTTCGGGACGCAGATCGCAGCGGCCGCGGCGCTCGTCGTCGCGCTGCTCGCGGTACGCCCCGCGGCGGGACAGATGGACACCGGTCCGGCCGGGCGTCTGAAGATCTTCGACGCCGGCGCGATCCTCGAACCGAAGATGGGGGCCTACGTCCCCGGCGAGCTGCGCTTCGTCGACGAGAACCGGCGTGAGGTGAAGCTCGCCGACTACTTCACGCGCAATCGTCCGGTCGTGCTGAATCTCGGCTACTTCGCGTGCCCGGCGATGTGCGGGATCGTGACGAACGCGATGGCCGAAGCGTTGAACGGGATCTCGTTGACGCCGGCGTCGGACTTCACGGTCCTGACCGTCAGCATCGATCCGCGCGAGAAGCCGAGTCTCGCGCGTGAGAAGAAGAACTCGTACCTCGAGCACTACCAGAAGGACGGCGCCGGAGAACACTGGCACTTCCTGACGGCCGAAGACGGTGTCGCACGGAAGCTCGCCGAAGCCGTCGGCTTCGGCTACCGCTGGAACGAGACGACGAGTCAGTTCGACCACGATGCCGGCGTGTTGCTGCTCTCTCCGGACGGCAAGATCACCGGCTGTCTGAAGGGCGGCTACTACGACCCGCGCGACATGCGTCTCGCGATCGTCGAAGCGTCCGAAGGACGCGTCGGCACGGTCTGGGACAAGATCGTCCTGTCGTGCATGAGCTACGACCCGGAGACCCGCACCTACAGCCTCGCGGTCTGGACGATCGTCCGCATCGCCGGTGGGCTGACCGTCCTCGCCATCATCGCGATGATCGTCTTCCTCCGTCGGAGCGAACGGCGAAACGAAGCACGTCGAACGGTCGTTGCCCCCCCGCAGCCTTCCTGAACCTGCACCGAATGATCAGGATCGAATCGATCAGGACCGAATGATGTCGAACTCGTTGATGCACGTGTCGGGGATCCTCACCGGTCTGCCGCAGGATCCGCTGAACCAGCTCCCGCCGCCGGCGTCGACGTTCGCTGCGGACGTCGACGGGCTCTACTACTTCATCACCTACGTCAGCATCTTCTTCTTCGTGCTGATCACGGGGATCCTGGTCGTCGCCTGCATCAAGTTCCGGCGTCGGACTCCGGATCAGCCTGCCGCGTCGAACATCACGCACCACACGGCGCTCGAAGTGACGTGGACCGTGATCCCGCTGATCCTCGTCATGATCATGTTCGCGTGGGGCTGGAAGGGCAGCCTCGCGATGACGATGGCGCAGGTCGACTCGCTGCAATACGAGGTCGTCGGCAAGCAGTGGGTCTGGCTCGTCAAGCACCCCGGACAACAGACGTTCTCCGACGAGCCGACGATGTACGTCCCGGTCGATACGCCGATCCGTGTGCAGCTCTCGAGCCAGGACGTCTTGCACAGCTTCTTCGTGCCGGCGTTCCGTGTGAAGCGCGACACGCTGCCGGGCCGCTACCAGATGGTGTGGTTCACGGCGACGAAGATCGGCACCTACGACATGTTCTGCACCGAGTACTGCGGCACGAGCCACTCGTACATGCTCGGCAAGGTCCAGGTCGTGTCGAAGGAGGACTGGGCCGCCGGTCTGTATCCGCCGGCGCCGAAGGATCCGAAGGAACGCGGCAGAGCGCTGTACACGACGAACTGCGCCGCGTGCCACGGTCCGGAAGGCAACGGACTGCTCGGTCCGTCGCTGCGCGGCCTCGTCGGCAAGAAGGACCACGAACTCGCCGACGGAACGAAGATCGAGGCGAACGTCGACTACATCGTCGAGTCGATCCGCAACCCAGGCGCGAAGCTCGCGAAGCCGTTGATCCCCGGCACGGTCATGAATGCGTTCCCTGAGAGCCTGCTCGACAAGGCGCAGGTCGACGCGATCGTGCTCTTCATGACGGAAGAACTGAAGTGACCCGCCGTCCGGAACGGAGCCACTCGCGCACCGAGAAAACCACGTCATGACCACCAACGCACCAGCCGCGGTTCATCACACCGCACCGGAGCACGGCGCTCCGAACTACCTGAACGTCTCGAAGGGTCTCTGGTCCTGGGCAACGACGCTCGATCACAAGCGGATCGGGGTCATGTACCTGATCGGTGTGTCGTTGGCGTTCCTCGTCGGCGGACTGTTCGCGTTGCTGGTGCGCACGCACCTGTGGAACCCGAACACCGATCCGGCCCTCGGGATGTTCTCGCCGGACACGTACAACCAGCTGTTCACGCTGCACGGCGTGTTCATGGTGTTCATGTTCATCATCCCGGCCGTGCCGGGATCGTTGGCGAACTTCGTGCTGCCGCTGATGCTCGGTGCGAAGGACGTCGCGCTGCCGCGACTGAACCTCGCGAGCTTCTATCTGTGGCTGACCGGGACGATCCTGGCGATCCTCGCCATCACGCTCGGCGGCGTCGACACCGGCTGGACGTTCTACACGCCGTACAGCATCTACTCGAATCAGTCCGTCGTCCTGATGGGGACGGCGATCTTCGTGCCCGGCTTCAGCTCGATCTTCACCGGGCTGAACTTCATCGTGACCGTGCACAAGCTGCGCGCGCCGGGCATGGGCTGGTTCAAGATGCCCCTGTTCGTCTGGGCCATCTACGCGACGTCGATCCTGCAGGTGCTCGCGACGCCGGTGCTCGGCATCACGCTGCTGTGCCTCGTCTTCGAGCACGCGTACGGGATCGGCATCTTCGACCCGCGCCTCGGCGGCGACCCTGTGCTGTTCCAGCACATGTTCTGGTTCTACTCGCACCCGGCCGTCTACATCATGATCCTGCCGGCGATGGGTGTGATCAGTGAGATCGTCACGACGCACTCGCGCAAGCCGATCTTCGGGTACCGCCTGATCGCGTTCTCGTCGCTGGGCATCGCGATCATCAGCTTCCTCGTGTGGGGCCACCACATGTTCACGAGCGGCCAGTCCGAGTTCGTGATGATGGCCTTCTCGTTCCTGACGTTCTTCGTCGCGATCCCGTCGGCCATCAAGGAGTTCAACTGGGTG
The DNA here is from genome assembly GCA_023433825.1 of Planctomycetota bacterium. Classification (GTDB taxonomy): domain Bacteria; phylum Planctomycetota; class UBA1135; order UBA1135; family UBA2386; genus JAEYTU01. The sequence continues at coordinate 12,792 of JAEYTU010000084.1, read as the reverse complement.
GCGACGATCTGGGGCGGCTCGGTGTCGCTGAGCGCGCCGATGCTCTACGCGCTGGCGTTCCTGATCATCTTCGCGATCGGCGGCCTGACCGGGATGCACCTCGGAACGCTGTCCCTCGACATCCATCTGCACGACACCTACTTCGTCGTCGCGCACTTCCACTACGTCATGATGGGTTCGACGGCCGTCGCGTTCTTCGCCGGCGTCCACCACTGGTGGCCGAAGATGTTCGGCGTCCACTACTCGTGGCTGTGGTCGCGGATCTCGTGCTTCCTGATCTTCGTCGGCTTCAACCTGACGTTCTTCCCGCAGTTCATCATGGGAAGTCAGGGCATGCCGCGCCGGTACGCGAGCTACCTACCGCAGTACGAGATCTACCACCGTTGGTCGACCGTCGGCGCGTTCGTGCTCGGGATCGGCATCGCGATCATGGTCCTCTACTTCATCCACTCGCTGTTCGGCGGGAAGAAGGCGAAGGACAACCCGTGGGGCGGCGTGACGCTGGAGTGGGAAGCCGCGACACCGCCGCCGCTGGAGAACTTCCACCACACGCCGACGGTCAGCGGTGAGCCGTACGACTACTCGAAGCTGAAGCCGCAGGATCGCTGACGTCGCGACGCGACGACCCGGACGCAGGTTGCACTCTCCCGGTTTGCACTGACACGCACGAATATCCATGAGCCACGCAGCCATCACGACGCCGACGCCTCCGGGCTTCGTGCCGCACACCGTCGCGCATCACTTCGACACCGCGGAGCAGGAGTACCAAGCCGTCAAGCTCGGCTTCTGGCTGTTCCTGGCGACGGAAATCCTGCTCTTCGGCGGCATGTTCGCCGCCTACTTCTTCTTCCACTCGAAGTACCCGGAGACGTTCCAGGCGGGCGGCAAGACGTTGAAGTGGCAGCTCGGTGCGCTGAACACGGTCGTGCTGCTGATCAGCTCGTACACGATGGCGATGGCCGTGCGTTCGTCGCAGCTCAGCTTGAAGGGACCGATGCTCCGGTACCTGGTGATCACGCTGCTGTGCGCGTTCGGCTTCCTCGTCGTCAAGTACTTCGAGTACTCCGGCAAGATCGCGCACGGCCTGCTCCCGGGTCGCTTCTTCGATCCGCACGACGCGACGATGGCCGGGACGACGTTCCCCGCGCTGTACTTCAGCTTCTACTGGACCATGACGGGCATTCACGGCTTCCACGTGCTGCTCGGCATCTTCGCGATCGCGTGGTTGATCAAGGCTGGCGCGCAGGGCCGCTTCCACTCCGGTTGGTATCTGCCGGTCGACCTCGTCGGCCTGTACTGGCACATCGTCGACTTGATCTGGATCTTCCTGTTCCCGCTGCTGTACCTCGTGCCGTGAGCGGCTGAACCCCGACCGAAACGACCCCACGGCAAGGCATCTCGTCGAGAAACATGGCTTCGCACGCACACACCCCCCCGGCGCACGGCGCACACGACGCTCACGCGACGCACGATCCGCACGGTCTGCATCACCACCACGTGACGCCGACGATCGTCTTCGTGAAGGTCCTCGGCGCGCTCCTGTTCCTGACCGTGGTCACGGTGCTGATCGCCCGCTTCGACTTCGGCAGCCTGAACATGCTGATCGCGATGGGCGTCGCCGCCGTGAAGGCGTCGCTCGTGCTGACGTTCTTCATGCACCTGAAGTACGACACCGCGATCAACAACATCGTGATCCTGAGTTCGTTCCTGTTCCTGGCGCTGTTGTTCCTGTTCACGCTGGGTGACTTGTTCACTCGCGGACTCGCGGACCCGCGGATCGACAAGCCATCGCCGGTCTACTCGCCGGAAGGGCCGATGATCGAACGCATCTGGAAGGGCCCCTCGGAAGAGCACGGCGGCGCGCAAAAGTGAGCGCGTTCGCCAACGGCGACGCGATCGGATCCATTCGGAATCTCTGCTCCAACTCGATGGCGTGCCGCTGCGGCGGCCGAGCGAGCTGACACTGGACGCGCTCTATCTCCACGCCCGGTCCCCTGCGGAAGCGCGCATCGTCTTCTTCGCAGCGGAGGGTCCGTCGATCGTCGGATCGCTGCTCGGGCCGGAACTCGCGGCGGTCGGCGCGCCGATCGTCTGCGACCTGCTGCTGCCGACCGAGGAGTCGGCGCTGCGTGCGCTGACGTCGGTCGACGCTCGTGAGAGCGACCTCTCCGCACAGCGGATCGCTCCGGCGCTGTGGCGCATCGACGGCCTCGGCGTGCCGCTGCGTCAGGCGGTGCCGTGGCTTGCCGGCCTCGCGCTGGATCGGATCGGCGAACGCGACGTCGAGCCGACGTTGCGACTGCTGATCCTGGCATCCCGGCTCGCGATGAAGTTGCTGACACTCGGCGACTTCGCGTTCACCGACGTCCGCGGCGTTCCGCGTGCCGTCCCGTTCTGGACGCCGCACGCCGTCGAAGCCCTCGGTGCGCTCGCACAGATCGTCCCCGAATCGCTGCTGACGGGTCGACGCACGGCGCACGACCAACCGGTCTACGCCGTCACGCCGCGCAACTTCGTCGTCAGCTTCGTCACGCACGCGGTCGGCGCGTGTGCGGAGGACCACTCGTCACGGCGCGAACGCGCCGAACCACTGCCGCGCGACTTCTGGCGCACCCGGCCCGCCCCGATCCTCGAGGTGCAGAAGCCGGCGCAGGAACTGGAAGAAGGCGTCCCGTGGGGGATCCAGGTCCTGTTCCGTCCGACGCCGGGATTCGGGCACGGATCGTCGCTCGCCGAGTTGGAGGAGGGCCGTTCGAACAGCGTGTTCCCCGACGTGCTCTGGGCCGAGGCGTTGACCGAGACCGAAGCGCGGATGGACGACCTCGCCGAGAAGATCCCGGCGCTGCGCCGCGCGATCTCGATGAGCGACGGTCGCGCATCGTTGAACCGGCAAGAACTCGACGCCGTCCTCGACCATCTGCCATTGCTCGAAAGCTCCGGCTTCGAGATTCGTCTGCCCGGCGTCGAACGGATGCTGCGGCTCTCGGCGCACGTTCGCTTGACCGAGGACAAGGCGTCGTCGGAAACGTTGCGGCCCTGGTTCGACTTCGATTGGTCGCTGGCCGTCGACGATCGGGCGCTGACGAAGGACGAGTTCGACAAGCTGGTCAACTCACGTTCGCCGGTCGTCTTCCTCGAGCGCGGTGCCGTCCTGCTCGCGCCGCGCGATCGCGACGCGATCGAGGCGTTCCGCAAGCGTCGTGCGAGCAAGGAGTCGACGCGCATCGGCTTCTTCGAAGCGCTGCGCCTGAAGCTGGGCGGCGCGACGCACCTGCACGGACTGCCGTTCGAATCGCTGCAGGCCGGACCGCGGCTCGACGAGATCGCGACGAACCTCGACCGCGCACGTTCGATCGAACCACGGCCGATGGCGCCGGGATTCGTCGGTGAACTTCGCCCGTATCAGTCGCGCGGTCACGCGTGGCTCTTCTATCTGGTCGATCAGGGCTTCGGTGCGTGCTTGGCCGACGACATGGGTCTCGGCAAGACGGTCCAGGCGATCAGCGTGATCCTCGACTGGCGTCAGAACCCGAAGCGACGCGGGACGATCCTGCTCGTCTGTCCGGTCAGCGTGCTCGGCAACTGGCGGCGCGAGCTGCATCGCTTCGCGCCGGAACTCCGGGTGACGATGCACCACGGAAAGACGCGCGCCAGCAACGACGCCGAGTTCGACGAGGTGATGCGCGGTGCCGACGTCATCTTGACGAGCTTCAACCTGCTGCAGCGCGACGAAGAGATCCTGTCGACGAAGACGTTCGAAGGGATCGTTCTGGACGAAGCGCAGAACATCAAGAACCCGACGACGCGCCAGTCGAAGGCCGCGCGCAAGCTGCGCGGTTCGTTCCGGCTCGCACTGACCGGCACGCCGCTCGAGAACCGACCGCTCGATCTGTGGTCGATCATGGACTTCCTGAACGAGGGGCTGCTGGGCACGAAGACGTCGTTCCTGCAGACGCTGGAACACCCGATCGTCCGACAGCAGAGCCGGAGCACGGCGTCGACGTTGGCCAGGCTCGTGCGACCGTTCGTGCTGCGTCGGTTGAAGACCGACCCCGACATCATCACGGACCTTCCCGAGAAGACCGAACAGGTCGTCGCGACGTCGCTGTCGCGCGAGCAGGCGATCCTCTACGAGGCCGTCGTTCGCAAGGGACTCGACGAAGTCGAGAAGGCCGGCGAAGGCATCCAACGCCGCGGCGCAGTGCTGACGACGCTGCTGCGGTTGAAGCAGGTCTGCAATCACCCGGCGCACTACCTGATGGACGGTTCGTCGCTGACCGGCCGCTCGGGGAAGTTGGATCTGCTCGTCGAGATGCTGGAGGAGGCCATCGACGAAGGCGATCGCTGCCTCGTGTTCACGCAGTTCAAGGAGATGGGCACGCTGCTGAAGACCCACCTCGAGGCCGTGTTGAAGGGGCCCGTTCTGTTCCTGCACGGCGGCGTTCCACAGAAGGATCGCGAGGACATGGTGGCGTCGTTCCAGGCGCAGACGGAGACGACGGCGCGCGTGTTCGTGTTGTCGCTGAAGGCAGGCGGGACCGGCTTGAACCTGACGGCGGCGAACCGGGTGTTCCATTTCGATCGGTGGTGGAATCCGGCGGTCGAGGATCAGGCCACCGACCGCGCGTTCCGCATCGGGCAGAACCGGAACGTGTTCGTCCACAAATTCGTCTGCACCGGCACGCTCGAGGAGCGAATCCAGACGATGCTGGAGCGCAAACGCGAGGTCGCTGGCTCGCTGCTCGGCGCCGGCGAGACGTGGTTGACCGAGTTGTCCAACGAGGAGTTGCGGCGACTGCTGGTCCTCGATCGCCGTGAGGCACTCGCATGAGCGACTCGATCGATCGCCGCCCGCTGACGATCGGCGGGCGTTGGCGCCGCGAGGCGAATCGCGGTGTCGACGACAAGCGACTGGAGATGGCGCTCGCGACGTTGCCGTCGATCCGCAAGCCGAACCTGCGCGTGCGCGCGGGCGGCATCCTCGCGGAGATGGAAGGTGCGATGGGTTCGATCAACGAGGTCGTGATCCACGTCCCGACGCTCGCGTCGCGGTGCTGGCCGCAGATCGCACGGATCCTGCGCCGCTCGTTGTCGATGCTGCAGGCGCTCGAGAAGGGGCAAGTGCCGCGCTCGTTCGACCGGCTCGTCGCGCGCGTCTCCAACGAGTCGCTGTTTCCCGACGCGCGCAAGGTCGCGTCGGCCTGCACGTGCGGCGCCATCGAAGCGCCGTGTCGGCATGTGCTCGCGCTGCACGAACTCGTCGCACGTCGACTCGACGAACGCCCGTGGGAATTGCTGACGCTGCGCGGCGGGGACCTTCGTGCGTTGCTCGAAAAGGCGCGCGCGACGACGCCCGACGAAGACGCGCCGCCGCTGTCGTACGGCGCGACCGAAGAGCCGGTGCTGTTCCCCGAGGGAGAAGCCGGCGACCTCGACTACGCCCTCGCGCCTGGGCAGGTGAATCGCCTGCTCGGCGTCGTGTCGTCCGCGGTGGTCGACGCCGTCGTTGCGGCGATCGATCGAGTCGGAACCGTCACTCATCCGTTGGACGCCGGAACTCCGCCGTGATCGCAAGTCGCCGATCACCGATCGCCGACAGGGATCCACCATGATCGGAAGCCTCGCTTCGCTGGACCTCACTTCGACAGGTCTCGCTTGGATCGCACTCGCCGTCTTCGTGATGGCATACGTGCTGGTCGTCCTCGAGGACTTCCTGCACCTCCGCAAGTCGAAGCCGGTCGTCGTCGCGGCCGGGATCATCTGGGTCTGCGTCGCGCTCGCATTCCTACAGGCGGCCGAAGCTCCCGACTTCGATCTGGCGGCGCTCGCGAATGCGCTCGACCTCCCGCCGAGCAAGCTCGCGACCGCAGGCGACGCGATCCCGGTCATGGTCGGCCATCACGTGATGGAGTACGGCCAACTGTTCCTCTTCCTGATGGTCGCGATGACGTACATCAGCGCGATCTCGGAACGGAACGTGTTCCTGCGACTGAACGCGTGGCTGATCTCGGCGGGGTTCAGCTTCCGCGCGGTCTATTGGCTGACCGGCGCGCTCGCGTTCTGCATCTCGCCGATCGCCGACAACATGACGACGGCGCTGCTGATGGGCGCGGTCGTCGTGACGGTTGGCAAGGGCAACAAGGCATTCGTCTCGGCGTCCTGCGTCAACATCGTCGTCGCCGCGAACGCAGGGGGCGCGTTCTCGCCGTTCGGCGACATCACGACGTTGATGGTTTGGCAGGCGAAGCACGTCGACACGTTCGAGTTCCTCGGCATCTTCTTCCCGTCGCTGATCAACTGGTTGATCCCGGCCATCGCGATGAGCTTCGCGGTCCCGAAGTCTCGCCCCGATCCGCTGAGTCAGGCGGTCGTTCTGAAGGACGGCTGGTTGCTCGTCACGCTGCTGTTCCTCGCGACGATCGCGACGGCGGTCGCGTTCCACATGGTGCTGCACCTGCCGCCGTTCCTCGGCATGACGACCGGCCTCGGGTACCTGATGGTCTACAACTACCGACGCCTGTGGACGCGGCGGAGGCGACGCGTGACCGAGAAGGACGACTTCGACGTGTTCAGCAACGTCGCGGCCGTGGAGTGGGACACGATGCTGTTCTTCTTCGGCGTCGTGATGTGTGTCGGTGGGTTGCGCGAGTTCGGGTTCCTGGCGCAGGCGTCGAAGTTCCTCTACGGCGACCTCGGCGCGTTCCAGGCCAACATCGGGATCGGCCTGATCTCAGCGGTCCTCGACAACGTGCCCGTGATGTTCGCGGTGCTCGGGATGCAGCCGGAGATGAACGTCAACGAATGGCTGCTCGTGACGCTGACCGCGGGCGTCGGCGGTTCGATGCTGTCGATCGGGTCCGCGGCTGGCGTCGCGCTGATGGGCAGCGCGCACGGCAAGTACACGTTCATGTCCCACTTGAAGTGGACGCCATTCATCGTGCTCGGCTACGCGGCGTCGATCGGGCTGCACGTCCTGCTGAACGGCACCTGACGCCGGCCCGGCGCGCGCGTCAGACGCCGATCGTCAGGCGATCGGCGAGCACGCTCGGGAGGCCGGCAGCGCGAATCTTCCGTTGCACCGCGGCGATGTCGTAGTCGACGCGTTGGATCGCCAGGTCGCGGGACTCGGTGTCGTAGATCGCGTAGGCCGCCCGCGGATCTTCGTCGCGCGGTTGTCCGACGCTGCCGACGTTGACGAGCGTGCGACGCTTCGCGCGCGTCGACACGCGGATCTCGGCGTCGTAGACGACCTCGAGCTCGCGAGGATCGTCGATGTCGCGCTGCATGTAGACGGCCGGGACGTGCGAATGACCGACGAAGCAGACCGACGTGCGCTGCAGGCGCAGAGAATCGAGCGCTTCGACCGGTGTCAGCACGTACCCGAACAACTCCGGCATGTGCAGCGTTCCATGCACGAGCGTGTACTCGGGATGTTCGACGACGAGCGGTAGCTTGCGGAGGAACTCGAAGTCGCGCTCGCGAAGCTGCGTCCGGGTCCATTCGACGGCACTTCGCGCGTGCACGTTGAAGTAGTCGTGATCGAGCAATCCGACGACCGCCGCGTCGTGGTTGCCGAGGCAGACCGTGCAGCCGAGTTCGTCGATCAGGTCGATGCAGGCCTTCGGGTCCGGCCCATACCCGACGATGTCGCCGACCTGCAGCCAGTGGTCGATGCGCTCCTTGCGCAGCGCGTCCACGACCGAAGTCAGCGCTTCGAGGTTGCTGTGGACGTCGCCGAGAATGCCGATTCGCATGATTCAGGAAGGGGTCGTGATCTACGTCGGAGCGCCGCGACGAGCAGGATGCTGGCTATGGACGACAGAACAAGGGCAAGTAGGTGCACGCCTGTCGACTTCTCCGTGGCTGCGTCGCCGGCCGTGAGGACACCGGTCGGGATCGGAACGCCGAACACCAACGACGTGCCGACGGCGATCCACCAGACGCAGATCGCGGTCGTGCGCGCGGCGACGAGGGACGCGATCGCGAGACTCCACAGCGCGACCGGCGGAGACAGGAGCAGCACGCGGATCGCCCAGCCGAGGTCCGCTGGCTTGCGCGCCGACCCGAACGCAAGCTCGATCAGGTGCGCCGCGACCACCGCGCCAATCGATATGGCCGCACCGTAGCTCCACAGGCCCAACGCGCGGGAGAAGACCGTAAGTGTAGGTGTGACAGACGTTTGAATCATCCACGGTCCGACCGGATGTCGCGCGAACAGCAACGAGATCCACGGAAGCGTCCACCACCAGCACGCGAGCGCCACCTCGGCGAACGGCCAATAGATCGGGGCACCGACGCGAGTCAGGATCTCGGGCTCTTGGGCCCGCGCCGCGAGCAGGCAGCCGACCAGGATGACGAGCGGCCACCCGCGAAGCGCTCGCCAACACGTCCGCGCCTCGAGGCGTGCGACCGTCCAAGCGTCGAGGAGCGCATACACCACTCCCGAAATCTCTTACCGCCGCTTTCCGCCGTGGGCAACGTCAGCTATGCAGGGCGCCTTCCTGCGGTGCGGTGGAGGTGTTGGTGCGATCGGTAGTGCTGGCCAACCAGAAGGGTGGCGTCGGCAAGACGACAACAGCGGTGCACCTGGCCCATGGTCTGGCGCTGGCCGGTGCGCAGGTCGTGCTGCTCGACCTGGACCCGCAGGGCAATGCGACCCTCGCGCTCGAAGCGATGGACGGACAACAACCCGAGTCGACCGAGGGGCCGTTCGCCGTGCTTCGTGCCCTCGACGCAGGGTTCTGGATGCTGCCGTCCCCAGGCGCCCGTCGAAACCTCAACCGCGACACCCGACCGGACGCGTCCGGGCTGCTGCGTTTGACCAGCGAGTTGGCGCGCGCGGGTGTCGACTGGCTGATCGTCGACTCGCCACCGCGGATGGATCTGTGGGGATGGACCGGCCTGCGACTTTGCGACGAGGTCGTCGTCCCTGTGCAGGCGGAGTTCTTCTCGATGCACGGCCTCTCGCAAATGATGTCGACGCTCGAGTCCGCGGCCCGCGAGTATCCGGGCAAGGCCCGACTCCTCGGCGTGCTCGTCACGATGTTCGACATGCGCGAACAGGTCGCGATCGACGTCCTCGAAGACCTGCGCAGCAACCTGGGCGTCCAGGTGCTCGACTCGGTCGTCTTTCGCGATCCACAGCTCGTCGAGGCTGCGAGTCATGGCGTGACCGCGTTCCAATACAACGTCTTCAGCAAAGGCGCTCGCTGTTATGGCGAGCTGGTTCGGGAGGTGATGCATGGTCGAGCGACGTCTCGGTAGGGGTTTGGACTTCTTTCTGTCCGGGTCCGGGGGCGACGCCTCCGAGCCGGAGGTCGGTCATGGGGAGCGAGTGACCGAGGTCCCGATCGCGCAGCTCGTCCCCAGCCCGCATCAGCCCCGGCGCGAGTTCGCGCCGGCGGAGCTCGAGGATTTGGCTCGCTCGATCCGGACCTCGGGCGTGCTGCAGCCGATCCTCGTCCGTCGCATCGGCGACCGGCTCGAGATCGTCGCCGGCGAGCGTCGCTCGCGGGCGGCGAAGCTGGCGGGACTCGAGCGCGTCCCCGCGATCGTTCGCGAGATGACGGACGACAACGCCGCCGTCGTGAGTCTCGTCGAGAACGTGCAGCGCGCGGACTTGAACGCCATTGAGAAGGCGCGTGCGTTCCGGCGGCTGCAAGAGCTGACCAAGGTCAATCAGGACGAGATCGCTCGCCGCGTCGGGCTGGACCGATCGACGGTGACCAACTTCCTCCGGCTGCTCGACCTGCCGGACGAAGTCCAGTCGCATGTTTCACGTGGAACATTGACGATGGGCCACGCGCGCGCGCTTCTCGGACTCGCGAATGCAGACGAGCAGCGGACCGTCGCCGAACGCGCGATCCGAGGACGGCTCTCGGTCCGACAAGTCGAGGCCTTCGTTCAGAACCTCGCGCGCACCGCGCCGATCGACCCTGCGGCCCCGAAGAAGGCGCCGGCTGGTCGGCCGGTCTGGCTCAACGAGATCGAAGAGCAACTCGTCGAGGCGATCGGCGCGCCAGTTCGCGTGCGCTACGGCCGCAAGCGCTCACAGATCTTGATCGAGTGCGCCGGGCGCGAGCAGTTCGAGAAGGTCTACGAGCGGCTCAAGTCGCTTCAGCAGACCGACGGCGACTGAGGCGCGGCGCGGGCCAAATGCCGCCGCGCCGCGTGCGACTCACCGAACGGTGACCGACTCGATCTTGATCAGGTCGCGCGGCTTGCCGCGTCCAGCGCGGTTCTCGTCCTCGGTCAGGTACGGCGCATTCGCGATGCCGCGAACGACGTCCTCACCCTCGACGACCCGACCGAACACGACGCGACGGCCGTCGTGCTGCGCGCTGGCGTCCGTGACGTTGATCCAGATGCGCTCGCCCGACGACTTGCCACCGGCCTCCGGACTCGCGGCGACCATCATCGGGAAGTGGCTCAGCCCGGACTCCTCGAAGTCGAGGATCGTCGTGCTCGGGGCTGTCTTCAGCCACTTCTCGCGGTCCTCGTCCCGTGCGGTTGCGAGTCCGAAGTGGAACTCGGTCGTCGTCTGTCCCGAGCGCATGTTCGGGTCCGTCGCGGGCCGCAGCAGCTCGTCGATGTGGATCCCGTCGAAGAACTTCTCCTCGACTCGCTTCAGGAACGCCTCGGCGTGCTTCGGCGCCTTCGACATGTACAGCGCGATGACGAACGTGCCCTGTGTCGTCTTGATCTCGACCAGCTTGTCGCTCGCCTCGGGCGCCGGCGCGACGAAGAACTGGGGGTTCGCCGTTCGGAAATCGCGCTCCGCTCGGATCTGCGCTCGGAGCGCATCGACGGCAGACAAGCCCGCCACGGCGTCCTTCAGCTTCGGCTCGGCCTTGGTGGCGGCCACCGGCGCGGGATCCGCGTCCTTGGGCTCCTCGATCGGCTCGCGATACTGCGGCACGTAGTCGGTCTTGACCGTCAGGAAGTGCTGCGGAAAGCGCGTATGCAGTTCGTCGAGCGACTTCTCGGCCTTGACCCAGTCGTCGTTCTGATAGTGGTGGTAGGCCGTCACCCACAGCACGAGCGGCTCGGCGGGAGATCCGGCAGTGTCCTTCGCGGCCTGCTCGAGGCGCACCGTGTCGGCCGCCTTCAGGTCGGCTGGCAGTTGGGTCAGCAGCTCCGCGACCATGCCACGCAGGTACTGCTCCATGAAGAAGCCGCGGAACTGGGGGTTCGGGTTGGAGCGAAGGGTCGCGATGTCAGCGCCCTCACGTCCGTACGCGCTCGCAAGTCGAGTCGTCGCACCGAATTCCTGCCAACGCTGGCTCTCCGCCTGTTGCCGGAAGTGCCGGATCATGTACCCGGCCGCCAGCACGACGAAAACAGCTACGACAGCGCCGTAGACAAGATTGCGATACCGATCCCAGAACAGCTCGATCGGCGTCAGCGTCGGGACCTGGGCTTGGACGGGGACGGGAGCGGGCGGCGCGCGTTCGGACATAACAGTAAGTCAGCTCAGCTCTTCGGTTGCTCTTTGGTCTCGACCTTGACGCGGAGAATCGTCTGCGCGTCCTCCCGCGAGATCGTGCACTCCAGAGCGTATTTGCCCCGGCGGAACTCGAGTTCCTGATGATCCGGCGACGGGGTGTTCGACTTGGTCTTCGTCCAGGCGTCGAGGTTCATCCGGTCTTGGACGTAGGCACTGACGTCCGGCACGGCCATCGTGCCGGTGTACGTGAACTGCCCGTACACGTAGTCGCCGTGCTGGATCGAGTGACTCTCGCCGTACGTGCGGCGCAGGACCATCCCGGCCGGGACCGGCACGAACGGGAACTGCTGCGACGCGACGCCGTGGTCCGGCGCCGAGCCACGTGGCGATTCACAACCAGTGAAAGTCAGCCCCATCACGAGTACGGCGGCTGCAAGGCAAGAGGTGCGTCGACGCTGCATGTTGCACTCCGATCGGGACGACGAGGGCGGGGAGTCTAGCCAGCGCAGAATGACCCCGCAACGAACGCGACGCCACGCACTACGCCACTCACTGCGCCATGCGCATCCGGCGTCGCGGTGCAGGGATTGTCGATCGGAGGTCGCCTCCTAGAATCCCGCGCTTCCCGCACGGGATCGATGCCATGGAACGAGGCGACACCACCGGTCGTCCGGTGCTGGATCGGCCGACGCTGGTCCTCAACCGGTCGTGGATCCCGGTGCACATCACGAGTGTGCGCCGCGCGATCTGCATGGTGTATCAGGAGGTCGCGAGCGTCGTTGCGACCGACACGATGCAGTTGCACGACTTCGTCGACTGGCTCGGCGTCGATCCGACTTCGGTCTCGCACTGGATCCGCACCGCGCGTGTCGTCGTCCCCTGTCCCGAGGTCGTTCGACTGAATGGCTACGACCGCATTCCGACGCACGAGGCGCCGTTCACGCGGAAGAACCTGTACCTGCGCGACAACTACACGTGTCAGTACTGCGGTCGTCGAACGACGACCGACAAGCTGAGCATCGATCACGTCGTTCCACGTTCGAAGGGCGGTCGGACGACGTGGGAGAACTGCGTCCTCGCGTGTGTGCGCTGCAACGCGCGGAAAGCGGATCGCACGCTGCACGAAACCGGTCTTCGTCTTCAGGTGCCGCCGCGGCGGCCACGCTGGTCGCCGTATCTGAACATGACGTCGTCCGAGCGTCTGGACTCGTGGCGGAAGTTCGCGCGCGAGTCCGGCGGCGGCTTCGATGCGCTCTCGAAGCTGAGCGGCGCCTGAAACGCCGCCGAGCGACGTCTCGGATGGCACGAGCCCGAACCCCATTCCCTACGAAGCCGCACCGATGAGA
>JAEYTU010000062.1 GCA_023433825.1 Planctomycetota bacterium | reverse complement strand
CGCCGATCCTGCACGTGGAAGGTCGCCCGATGCTGCGTGCGACGCTGCGCTCCGGCGACGCCGTCTACATGTGCCACCTGCTGCTGGACCTGACCCGTGGGGACGGGTTGTTCCTGCATCGCAACGCGGTCTCGGTGCTGAAGAGCGAGACCTGCGACGTGACGATCGGCGGCATCGAACTGACCGACGTCGGTTTCACGTACCGCCGCGACACGTGGCTCGAACGCCTGACGGCCCAGTTCGCGACCGAGCTGAACGAAGTCCCGGTCGCCGGCATCCTCGGCGTCGCGGCGTTCGGAGACGCGACGGTCGTCGTCGACGGACCCGGCAAGCAACTGCGCGTGCAGGCCGCCGGAACGGTGGCCGACGACCAGGGCGCCGGGCGAACCGTGATCCAGCTCCCGGTCGATCCGCGCCGCCAGGCGATCCAGTTCCCGGTCGTGCTCGAGCGTTCGACTTCGGCCCGCTTCGTCCTGCACACGCGCGAGCCGTTCGGCTTCCTCGACGAAGACCTCGCGAAGCGGATCGGCAAGCCGACGGGCGTATTGGCGAGCGCGGTCCCGGCCGGACCCGAGGGTGCGATTCGCGGCGGGATCGACTTCGCGCAGTACGCGCCGCTGCGTCCGGGTGGCGCGGAAGCCGAGACGAAGGGCGGGATCGGCGCGCGAACGCTGCAGCAGCTCGTCCTGACGATCGAATTGCGCTCCGGCCGGCTCGTGATCCGCCACGACGCCGAACCCGACTACAGCCAGGACGAGGCCGACTTCTACAAGGCCCGCTACGGGACGAATCGGTACTCGGACCTGAAGGCGTTCGTGACCGAGCAGAAGCGGAGCGGCTTCCGTCACGAGGCCGCGCGCACGCTGCTGACGATGGCCGTCGAAGCGACGCCGCGCGACCCAGGGACGGCGCAACTCGCCGCGCTGGCGGCCGTCGAGAGTGCGAAGCCCGACAAGAAGGGCGGCGAAGCACTCGCCGTGCTGGAAGACCTTCCGGCCGACGAGGTGTTCGTCCCGGTCCGCGAGGCGTTGATCCGCGAGACGCTGCCGATGTCGCGCGCCGACATCGACGGGACGGCTGGCTATCAGCTCCGCGTCGAACTCGGCCGGATCGAACGTCGCCGCGGTAACCTCGACGAAGCGCGCCGCCACTTGATGGCGGCCGCGTTCGGCGACGCGTCGAACGGCGTCGCCAACCTCGAACTCGGCCGTCTGCACGAGTCCGCCGGTGAACTCGAACGCGCGCGCGGACGCTACTTCCTGGCGATGCTCGACGCGCGGCGCACCGGCGAAGCTGGCCTCGCGGCGTTCATCGACGTCCAGAAGAAGCTCGGCGGCGAATGGCTGCCGGTGCTCGAAGAGCTCGGCGACGGTCGCATTCCGGCGCTGCACCCGATCCCGCGCGAGCCCGAGGAGATCAAGCCGACCGGTCGCGTCGTCCTGATCGAGTTGTTCACCGGCGCGCAGTGCCCGCCGTGCGTCGCGGCCGACGTCGCGGCCGACGCACTTGCCGCGTACTACCGCGACGACGAGGTCGCGCTGATCCAGTGGCACCTGCCGATCCCGGCGCCGGAGCCGCTCGTCGCCGGCGTCAGTCAGGCGCGCGCACAGCGAAAGGGCATTCGCGGCACGCCGACGGCGTTCTTCGGTGGCGACGTCGCGGTCGGTGGCGGTGGCGAGGCGAAGGACGCGAGTGCGATGTTCGGCAAGTACCAGGAGGCGATCGCGCCGCTGTTGCTGCGCGCGCCCGAGGTCACGATCGAGGCGAGCGCGCAGCGGAAGGACGGCGACGTGATCGAACTGCGCGCCGCCGTCACACCCGCGCGCGGCCGCCTGCACGCGATCCTCGTCGAGAAGACGATGGTCTACCCGGGTCGCAACGGGATGGTCTTCCACCACAACGTCGCGCGCGCAGCCCTGACACCGGCGAACGGCGCCGACGCACGCGAACAGGCGCAGACGTTCACGATCGAGCTCGCCGACGTCGCCGCCGCGCTCGACGCAACCGTGACCTCGCTCGAACGCGACCAGAACTTCGTGATCCGCCCGACGACGCCGAACGTCGACCAACTGGCGATCATCCTGTTCGTCGAAGAGCCCGACGGTCGCGTGCTGCAAGCCGCGACGATCCCGGTTGCCGGAGCCCGCGGATGACTGCACCTCTCGACCGTCTGCGCCACGAACTCGCCGAACCGCGGCATCGCCTCGACCGAACGCACCTCGGTGCGGCTGCACGTTCCGGAGCCGTGCTCGGGATCGACCTGATGCCGAAGCTCGCGATCGGACTCGTGCTCGGCTTCCTCGGCGCGACCGTGATCGGCGGCGGCACGCCGTTCTCGCCGTGGCTGTTGCCGCTGGCACTGCCGCTGGTCCCGCTCGCCGCCGCCGCGGCCGCGTGGTTCGCGCAACGCCGACGCCCGGCCGACAGCTACGACGCGGCGCTGGCCGTCGATCGCGGCAGTCGCAGCGAGGACCGCGTGTCGACGGCCGTCGAGTTCGCCGAGCGCGAGGCCGCTGGCCACGACGCGAACGGCTCCCCCGCATTCCGCGCCGCGGCCGTCGACGACGGCGTGCAGTGGATCGCGACGCACAAGGACGCACCGATCGCGTCCGACGCCGAGGTGCCGGCGCCGCTGTGGCGTCGCGCCGTCGCGGCAGTCGTCATCGCGCTGCTGCCGGCGATCCTGCCACCGCCCGGGGCGTCGTCGCCGACGCCAGCGTCCGGCTCCGACGCGCAGGCCGGCGCAC
>JAEYTU010000645.1 GCA_023433825.1 Planctomycetota bacterium | reverse complement strand
GGGCTTCCTCGTGCGCGGCGTCGCCGTCAGTGCGGCATTACTGCTGTGCTTCGTCGCGATCGGAATGCTGCTGTCGACGTCGATCCGCAATCCGTCGAAGGCGTTGATGGCGACGATCCTCGTCTGGACAGCCGGCGTCGCGTTGATCGACTTCGGGCTCGTCGGGCTGATGCTGCAGTGGGAGCTGCCGCCGTCGGCCGTGTTCTCGCTCGCGGCACTGAATCCGGTGCAGTGTGCGCGGCTCGCATTGCTGTCGTCGGCCGAACCGGAGCTGTCGACGTTCGGGCCCGTCGGCTTCTTCCTCGCCAATCGCGTCGGCGCGACGGGGCTGCTCGCGATCGGCATCGGCTGGCCGTTGCTGCTCGGGTTGACGGCTTGGGTTTGGGCACTCGGCGCGTTCAAACGACGCGACCTCGTCTGACGGAGATCGAACGATGCGCACGACTGCGGACAACTTCTGGGAGTTCCTCGACCTGCCGCTCCGCGTCCCGGCGCGCCTGCTGCTCGTCGTCCTGACGATTCCACTCCTGCTGAGCTTCCTGTTCCCGCTGTGGCGGATCAGCATGGAGGCGCCGCAGTACCCGCAGGGACTGACGATGGACATCTACTCGTACAAGGTCGTCGGCGGCAATGACGGGCACGACGTGCAGGAGATCAACACGCTCAATCACTACATCGGAATGAGCACGATCACGCGCGAGGAGCTGCGCGATCTCGACTGGATGCCGTTCGCGATCGTCGCGATGGCGTTGCTGGCGTGGCGCGCGGCATTGCTCGGCAACATTCGAACGATGATCGACCTGTCGATGATCGCCGCCTACGTGTCGGTGATCGCGTTCGCGCGGTTCGTCTGGATGCTGTGGGAGTTCGGCCACAACCTGGCGCCGACGGCGCCGGTGAAGGTCGAACCGTTCATGCCGGTCGTCATCGGCAGCAAGAGGATCGCGAACTTCATGACCCACAGCATGCCGCAGCTCGGATCGGTCTGTCTGTTCGTGTTCACGGCTGGCATCTTCGGGATCACGCTGTGGTACCTGTGGCGCGGCCGGCGTGAGGCGAAGGCGGCGCGCGCGACGGCGACGAGCGTCTGAGTCGCGCGAACGTGCAATCGCGTGATCCAGCGAACGACGCGGTGGCGCCGGTGACGGCCGCGTCGCAGCGCGTCGTCGCGCTCGACCTGCTGCGCGGACTCGTCATGATCCTGATGGCCGTAGACCACGTCGACAGTGCGACGAATCCGCGGCACTCGTTCGGCGACGCGGCGGTGTTCGGCGGTGGCGGCGGTGTGCTGTCGGCACCCGACTTCCTGACGCGCTGGTGCACGCATCTGTGCGCACCGACGTTCGTGCTGCTCGCCGGAACGAGTGTCGCACTGTCGGCGGCGCGCACTGGGCGCGACGACGGTGTGGCGTTCGATCGTCATCTCGTGCTGCGTGGGCTCGTGTTGATCGCGTTCGAGGTGCTGCTCGTCTCGAAGTACTGGCGCGGGATCGACGGTGGTGGTGTGTCGCTGACGTTCCTGCCGTTGTTCCTGCAGGTGCTGTATGCGCTCGGCGGTGGGTTGATCGTGTTGGCGCTGCTGCGGCGTCTGCCGGGGGTCGTGATTGCGGGGATTGCGGTCGCGCTGCTGGTCGGCGCGGAGGTCGTGCGGGCGGCGACGCTCGCGGATGGGATGCGGCAGCCGCTCGTCGTGCAGTTGCTCGCCGTTCCCGGCATCGTGTCGTTCGCGCCGCGAGAACGCGGCTTCTTCGACGCGATCGTCCTTTACCCGTTGCTGCCGTGGCTGCCGGTCATGCTGTTCGGGTTCCTGTTCGGGCGACGGCTCGTCGCGGGCGCGGTCGCACCGCTGCGCCTCGCCGGCGTAGGCGTCGCGTTGATCGTCGCGTTCGTCGCGCTGCGCGCCATCGACGGATTCGGCAACATGGCGTTGCATCGACGTTCCGACGCGTGGCTCGAGTGGCTGCACTGCAGCAAGTACCCGCCGAGCATGACGTTCCTCGCGATGGAACTCGGGATCGCGTTCCTCGTGCTGGCCGTGGCGACCCGCGCTGAATCGCTGCTCGCGCGAACGGCCGCGTGGAATCCGCTGCTCGTGCTCGGGCAGGTGCCGCTGTTCTTCTACCTGCTCCACCTTCCGGCGATCGGCGCGCTCGTCCACATCGGCTGGCTGCCCGCCGCGGACGAGGGCGGCGCCGGCGCAAGCTGGCTCGGCGCGCTGCAGGTCACCGCCGTCTGCCTGCCGCTGTGTGCCGCGTATCGGATCTACAAGCGCCGCAGCGGTCACCGGTGGACGAGGTACGTGTGAAAGTGAAACGAAGGTGCCAGGCACCTTCGTTTCACTTTCAACGGAACGCGAGCATCGTGCGCACGGCGAGGTCGTCGACGAACTGCCGGTCCGCCGCTTCGGGCAACGTGCTCGACGCCAGCGCCACCGCGCAGCGTGCGTCGAGCTTCTCGACCTCGGCGAGCAACTCGTCGAACGTCCACGCCCCATCACGAATCGCCGCCAGTCGTTCGACGTCTCGACGACGTGTCTGCAGATCACCGGTCTCGAGGACCTCGATCCCGGTCAACAACAGCCGCACCAGGTGCATCGCGTGCTTGGTGTCGTAGCCGTGCGTCCGCTCGAGCGCCGCACGAGCCGGGTTTCGCGTGGCCTTCCAGGTCTCGTAGGCGTCGTAGTGCCGCATCGCGGCCCGGTAGCTACGCTCGGCGCGAAGCACGGCCAGCACTTCTGCCGGAAGCTGCATCCCGGGCACGACCAACTCCTGCTCGATCGCGTCGCGATCCTCGCGCGCCAATGTCCCCGTGCCGGGCAAACCAAAGTCCTCGCGGCGTGGCTTCTCCGCGGGCGGATTCAACAGCCACGACCGGTGCGTGCCGATCCTGCGCAACTGCGACTTCGCATACCCGGCGAACGTCTGCCCGACCTGCTTCGTCAAGAAGCGGTGGCGCTGACCGTGGATCCGTTCGAACGCGGGCGTCGTCAGCAGCCAGTCGCGCGGATCGGCGAACAGAAGTTCGAGTGCGTTCGGATTCGCGGAGGCGCAGAGACGGAGGAACTTCGCAACCTCGAACACGAGGCACTCGTGCTTGGCGTCAGCGGCGTGACGCGTCGACGGATGCTCCGCGAGCGCCGCGTCGACTTTGGCGCGTAACGGCTCCGGAACCACACCGGACCATTGCTCGAAGTTGCGAAACAGCGAGAGGCGTTCCGCGAGCGGGACGACGCAAATGCCGTGCAGATCGACGTCCGACTCCGCTCGCGCAAACCCTTGCGCGTGACTGCCGGCGACCGTCACGAAGATCGTGTCGCGTGCAAGATCCGCGGTCATTGCGAGCCCTCCCGTCCCGATTCCAGCCGAAGGCGCACGACGAACGCGTCGAGAGCCGCCGTCGTCGTCGCCTCGTCCGGCAACCGGCTCACCGCGGCGCTCTCCGTGAGCACGCGTTCCAGCTCGTCGAGTTGCGGTTCGTGGCGCGTCAGTTCGTCGGCATCGAGCGGGCCCTGCTCCGACCCCGTTCGTTTGCGCTCGAGCAGCTCCGCGACCCCGTCGAGTCGCCGAGTCTCGACGAGTACACGAAGGTCCGCGACGACCTCGTGCGCGCGCATCAGGTGAATGCCTGTCAACAGCACGCGATACGCGTAGAGAAGGTGCTTCACCGTCGGGCCCGCCTCGCGAAGTCGTCGCCGTCGGCCGCGCGCGAATCCGGCGTAGTGGCGTGCCGTCGGCCGCGTCATGCAGCCCCGACTCAGCTCACGCAGTTCAGCGAATGCCGGCGACGCGACGACGACCAGCGGCGACCAGAGCTGCTCGAGCACATAGCCGTTGTGATTCGTCAGCAGCCGCGCGAACTTGCGAACGTCGTGCGCCACGTAGTCGAGATCGATCCGCGACGCGTCGGTGCGCGTCACGGTTTCGGCCGGCGGATGCAGACCGAGGACGTCGCGCAGCGGCGATAGAAATGCCCCGCGAAGATCGACGTCGCTGTCGGGCGACGCGAAACCGTAGAGGTGCGCGCCGCTGATCGTCGCAAACACCGGTTCGGGACCATTGCGCACGACCTCCGCCAGGTACTCGCGGTCGAGCATCGACCAGACGTCGTCGGGAGTGTCGGACATGCGGGCCGAGAGACTACCGATAGCGCGACACCGATCCGTCGGGCTGCAAAGTGAAACAAAGGTGCCTGGCACCTTTGTTTCACTTCCATCCGCAAAGTTACCTACTTGAACGTCAACACCGGCCGCAGCACGCGCACGACCCGCACGAGATCACCCTGCGCGCGCATGACGGCGCGGATGTCCTTGTACGCGGCCGGGGCCTCGTCGCGCAGGCGGTCGACGTCGGCGGAATCGAAGAACGTCCCGCCGAGCTGCCGCACGACGTCGCGCGCCGAGATCCGCCGCATCGCCTCGCCCCGCGCGAGACGCCGACCCGCGCCGTGCGCGCTCGAACACATCGCCGCCCCACAGCCGCGACCCTCCACATGGAAGCTCGGCGTCCCCATCGAACCGGGAACGATCGCGACCTCGGCGTCCCGCGCCGAGTTCGCGCCCTTGCGATGCACCCACAGATCCTCGCCGTCGTGCCGCTCGCGCCGAACGAAGTCGTGCGTGCCGTCGAACCACGTGTCCCAGTCGACGCCGACACCGATCGCACTCGCGAACGCGTCGGCCGCGCTCTCGGCGATCGCTCGCCGATTGCGCCGCGCGTAGTCGACGGCGACCGCCGCGTCGTGCAGGTACGCCGCACCACCACCATCCGCCGCGAGCGCGACGAGCCCACCGCCGACCGGCTCCCCGCGCGCGAGATGGTGCGCCTTCACGGCCGGCCCGATCGCCCGCGAGCCCGTGTGCACGACGAGCCACAGCGCGTCGTCGTCGTCGGCCTGCACCTCGACGAAGTGATTGCCGCGACCAATCGTCCCGAACTCGATCCGCGCGTCGCGCGCGACACGGCGCGCGAGCACGTCGTCGGACAGCTCCCCGATCGTGACGTCGCGCGCCTGGTACCGACGAACGCGCGGAATGCGCTCCCGCAACGCCGCCAGCACGCGTCGCGCCGCAGCCTCGTCGGCGATCGCGTCGCGCGCCGCCGCGATCCGCACGACCGCCATCCCACACCCGATGTCGGCGCCGACGGCCTGCGGATAGAGCCACGCGTCGGTCCCGACGACCGTGCCGACGCAGACGTCGTCCGCCAGATGAACGTCGGGCATGACGGCGACGCGCCTCACCCCGCGCGCGGCGGCGAGGCGTTCGAGCGCGTTCGCCACGGCGCGAGGCAGCGGTTCGGCGAGGAAGCGATGAACGATCGTCATCGTTCGCCTCCGATCGGTTCGACGGTGAACGAAAGCTGCGGAACGCGTCGCCGCACGACGGTCCCGGCAACCGCTGAGCGCAAGAATCCGCGCGCCCGATCGAGCGCCGCGAGCGCGGCGACGATGCCGTGCGCGCACGGATCGTGAACGACGACGAGCACGTGCCGGTCGTCGGGCATCGGCACGACCCGATCGACGTGAAGGTCCATCAGAACGGGATCAGTGGTGTCCCCGAACGCGAACGTCAGCGCGTCGTGGACCTGAGCACAGAGTTGGAGGGTCTTCGTGGACGGTCGCCCTCCGCGACCGCTTTGGAACGGATGCATCTGCTCTGGAAGCGCGCCGGAAGAGCGCGCAGTACGTGTCCGGAACGCCAGCCTCGCGCGGTGCGCGGCGTGGGCTGACAGGAAGGGCCTCGGTCCGGCCGCCGCGCGACGTTCAGTCGCGCCAGAGCCGGAGCGCGGACACAGCGATGCAGATGGGTCGCATGGTCGTCACTCCAGAACTCGGAAGGGCGCGAACGCTACCGACGCGGATCGAGCTGGCAACCCCCGCGCGGGAGCCGTGCAACGTGGACTTTGCCGGACGAAGTGAAACGAAGGTGCCTGGCACCTTCGTTTCACTTTGCGAACGGTCGCCCCAGCCCGGCCTACGGCGACTTCGCGCCGATCGGCAGGAATCCGGCGTCGCGCAGGATCTGCTGCCCCGCCGGCCCGACGGCCAGCGCGCGGAATGCCGCCGCGCCGCGCGGCTGCGCCGCGAGTCGCGTCGCCGAAAGCGAGTACAGGACCGGCGTGTTGTGCGCCTCGTCGACGTCGACCCGTTCGACCGCGGCTTCGGCGCCGGCGAAGCTCGTCAGGTAGACGATCCCGGCGTCCGCCTCACCGGCGACGACCTTCGCGACGACACCGGCTGCCGTCGGCGCCTCGACCGACGGCTCGCGCTCGATCGGGATTCGCGACAACACCCATCGACCGTGGCGACCGATCGACGACGAACGTGTCCCGAGCGCCACACGCACGTCGTTCCGCGCGAAGTCGTCGAGCGACTTCACACCCTTCGGATTCCCCTTCGCGACGACGATCGCGATCCGGCTGCGCGCCAGCTCGACCGGGCTGCCACCGGCGAGGTGCGCCGCCGCCGAGAAGCGCGACATCAACGACGAGTCGCCGATCGCGATCACGTCGCACGGCGTTCCGCCGTTCATCGCATCGAGCAACTGCGCGCCACCCTCGCAGCGCAACGTGACCTTCGCGCCCGGATGCGCGGCCTCGTAGTGCTTCGCCAGCAACTCGAACGGGCGCCGCAACGAGTCGGTCGCGAACACGACGAGTTCGTGCGGCGGCAGCGGCGCATCGTCGACCGCAGCGCGACTCCGATCCGACGTCGGCGCCGCCTCCGCGCCGCAACCCGCCAGCAAGATCAAGAACGCCAGACTTCGTCGCATCGCCGATTCCTCGCTCCAAGGGAAACGCGAACGGTACGCGCGAGACACCCCCGCCGCACAGCTGCGTCGCCTTCGCGGGAACTCCCTCGGGTCCATTCGCAGCCAACGACGGTAGAACGGTCGCCGATGCGCCCCCCGATCCTGCTCGCTCTCGGCGTCCCGCTGCTGCTCGTCACGCTCTTCCCCGCACTGACGCCGCCGAGCGACCCAACGCACCCCGTCGGCCACGACCGCGAAGGTCTGCCGACGTCGACCGCGCCGCAGCCGGTCTGGGCCGCCGACCCCGCGCATCCGTTGAACCGCTTGCACGCGGCGTTGTTCGTCGCCGAGCGCGTCCCCGACGAGATCGGCGCGACGCTGCCCGCCGAGCGACGCCGCGCCGACGTCGACGACGACGCGTTCTTTCGCGGCAGGTGGACGTTTCACATGCGCAAGGGCGACGCGATCACGCCGTCCGACGCGGCGATCTTCGGCGGCGACGTCCGGATCTCGCCGGTCGAGGACCTTCGCGGCGAGCGCGGCGCAACCGTCCGCACACTGCTCGCCGACCTGTCGACTCGCGCACACGTCGAAGCGATTCCGGCACTGGCAACACCGCTCGCGCGCGTCCTGCTGCAGTGGGACCTCCTGTTCGTGCTGTGGCGTCACGAGCAGAACGGCAACGCCGACGCCGCGACGCTCGACGCGCTGGCCCGCGCCATCGACGCGCTGGCGCTGCCGCGGGCGACGCTCGCCGCGTTGCCGTCCGGCGTCGACGCATTGCGCGCGCACGTGCGCGGCGACCCGACGGACCGCACGAAGCCCTACATGCCCGAGCAACTGCTGGCGCCGTCGCTCGACGACGGAACGACCGTCGACACGACGAACGGCTGGCGCGAGATCGCGCGCGACGAGAAGGCGCTGTTCCACGCCACGCGTTCGCTGCGCGCCGCGCGGATCTTCGTCCGCGCCGGCGACGGCGCCGCGACGGAGGCGTTCGTGGCTGCCAGCGCCGCGGCGACCGACGCCGCGAGCACGCCGACGGCACCGCTCGGGACCGAGGTCGCGCTCGTTCTGTCGCTGGTCGCGATCGACGACGCCGGTCAGGCATTCGCGACCCCGGTCGTCGACGAACTGCGGATCCGTCGCGTGACCGGACCGGCAGAACTGCACCCCGACAACGGCAGCTCGCGCGACGGCTGGTCGCAGTGGATCCACATGCGCTCACGCGCGCGCAGCGTGCTCGGCGCGGAGCAGCCGTTCCGCTTCGTTCGCGACACGGCGCAGTCGCTGTTCCTCGAGTACGGCACCGCCAAGCACACGACCTACTTCGCGCAATGCGCGCTGTGCCATCGCCGGACGTCGACCGGCGGGCAGGACCCGGACGGGATCAAGGCGCTCGGCCGCTACGGCAAGCCCAGCGTCGAACGCGACGCGACGGCGCGCCTGCGCATCGCCGAGCGGCAGTTCGCGCCGATCGTCGAGAAGTGGCGCGCGCGACGCGATGGCGCGAGTGCGGCGCAGGGAACGACCGACCGATAGCGACGCGATCGCGCGACCCGCGCTATGGTCCGCGGCTCGCCCGCAGCCGTCGGGCGCCCACCGAAAAGATGCCTGCGCCGACGCCGTCGTTCTCCGTTCTCGCCGATCGCTTCGGCACTCCGCTCTACGTTCACGATGCAGCGACGCTGCGCGCGCGTGCGGCGCGGCTGCGGTCGACGTTCGGCCCGCAGGTCGACGTGCTGTACGCCGTGAAGGCCAACCCGAGCCTCGCCGTCGCGACCGTGCTGCGGCGCTGCGGGCTCGGCGCCGACGTCGCGTCGGGTGGCGAACTCGCGCTCGCGCGCGCGGCCGGGTTCGACGCCGACGCGATCCGGTTCGCCGGCCCGGGCAAGACCGACGCCGAGTTGATCGCGGCGCTCGACGTCGGCATCGCCTGCGTGCACGTCGAAGCGGCCGACGAGGTCGAACGGCTGACGACGATCGCGCGCGCGCGCGGCGTTCGCCCGTCCGTGGCGATTCGCGTCAATCCACCGGCGGCGTCATCGGGGCGCATGCAGATGGGCGGCGGTGCGAAGAAGTTCGGCGTCGACGCCGACGCGGTGCCGGCGCTCGCGCGGCGGATCGTCGACGACGGCGTCTGCGCGTTGGTCGGATTGCAGGTCTACGCCGGCACGCAGCTGTTCGACGCGGCCGCGTGGCTGCGGCAAGCCGTCGACCTCGTCGCGCTCGCGGACCTCGTCGAGGACGAGATCGGGCGTGAGCTGAACGTGCTGAACTTCGGCGGCGGATTCGGCGTCGCGATGAACGACGACGACGAGACGTTCGACGTCGACGCGGCGGCGGCCGGCGTGCGGGATCTGCTGAGTGCGCGGCCGCAGCGGCGCGGCGCGATCGAAGTCGGTCGGTGGCTGGTCGCCGACGCCGGCACGTATCTCGCGCGCGTCGTGTCGACGAAGACTTCGGGTGGGCGGAGGTTCGCGATCCTCGACGGCGGCCTCCACCACCATGCGGCGGCGACCGGGTTCGGCGGCGTCGTCCGGCGAATGCCGCCGATGCACGTCGTCGGCGTCGCAGCGGATGCACCGCCGGAGCCGATCACGATCTGCGGGCCGCTGTGCGCGGCCGGCGACGAGTTCGCCGCCGATGTCGCGCTGCCCCCGGTGGCGCCGGGTGCGTTGCTCGCGTTCGACCGTGCCGGTGCCTACGGGCTGACGTTCAGCCCGGTCCTGCTCGCCGGACACCCGCTGCCAGCCGAAGTGCTCGTCGACGGCGCCGACGCGTGGCTCGCGCGCGAGCGCGGCGCGTTCGACGACGTTCTGCGCGGTCAGCAGGCACCGGCCGTCGACGAAGGTGCGCTGCTCGACCGCGTCGCGCGGCTGGTCGGGCGCGTGATCCTGCAACGCACCGGCCGCAGCGTCGCGCCGCTGCCCGACGACGACCTGAGCCGCTACGGCCTCTCGGACGCGATCGGGTTGTTGGATCTGGCGCTGGCGTTGCAGTTCGACCTCGGCGTCGCCGTCGAGCCGCACGAGTCCGACGCGCGCCATCTGGGGTCGGTCCGCCGGATCGCGGAATTGGTCGAGCGGCGGATCGGGCGCGGGTGACGAGGTCACTCGTCGCCCGTGAGTGCAACGTCGGATGGCCGAAGGGTGATGCAGGCGTGGCGGAAGGCGTCGACGAGTCGCGACTCACCGAAGCCCGAACTCCGACACGACCCGGTGCACGACCCCGCGCATACCCCGCTCACTGACCTGACGCTCGAACGTCCGCACGACGAACCCGGCCGTCGGTAGCCAGCGTCCGAGCTCCGCGACCGCCGCGCGCAGCCGCGCGACATCCGCCGCCGGCACCGGACGCCGGAGGCGGCCGAGCGTCACGTGCGCGACGAACGGGCGATCGCGACCACCGACGATCGGATCGCACGCGCGATCGACGGCGTCGGCGAGGTCGCGCAGCGGATCGCCGCCACCGGGATCCTGCGGCTCCGCACGCACACCGAACCACAGCACGCGCGGCGGACCCACGTCTGGAAACGTCCCAACCCCGTCGAGCCGGCATTCGAACGGCGCGATGCGGATCCGCGCGCATGCGTCGTCGATCGCCGCCGCCGCCGCCGCGTCGACCTCGCCGACGAACCGCAGCGTGACGTGCCATTGATGCAGAGGCGTCGTCCGCCACTCGGCGACCCGCGCGACCGCCGCCGCGAACGGCGCGAGATCGCGACGCAGCCCTTCCGGCAACGAAACCGCCACGAACGTTCGAACCAGACCGCGCGTCATCGACACCAGTCTGCCCATCGTCGCCGGATTCCTGCGTCGATCCCGTTCGCGCGCGAACGAACCACACCGCTCGCGCTGTTCCGCCGTCGTCTCCGACCCGTCCCCCGCGGCATGCAGAACCCAACCGACCCTGGCTACGCTGTCGCCGATGTCCCGCGACGCCTCGAGGGAAGACGCTCGGACCGACTGCCACCGTCGCGTCGCATGACCGACGACTTCGCCCTCGTCCAGCGCGTACTCCGCCGCGACCCGTCGGCGCTCGAACTTCTGATCGAACGGCTCGGGTGCGTGCCGCGCATGCTGGCTGCCCGCAACGCCGCACACGGCGCACTGCTGCGCGACGTCGACCTCGTCGACCTCGGCCACGACGTCCTGACGAAGATCTGGGAGCAGCTCCCGCACTATCGCGGCGAGGCCGTCCTCGAGACCTGGGCGCACCGGTTCTGCGAGTACGCACTGATGAACGCGATCCGACGCCGGCGTCGCGCCCCGCCGCCGCTGCCCGAGGACGCCGTCGCGCCGATGGCCGACCGCGGGCACCTCGAACCGACCGAACTGGACCAAGTGCACCGCGCCCTGGCGCGCCTCCCCGACGACGACGCCGAGATCGTGCGTCGGCGCCACTTCCACGACGAGTCGTTCGACGCGATCGCCGCTCGCACCGGCGCGCCGACACCGACGATCAAGAGCCGCTACTACCGCTCGCTGCAGAAGCTCCGCTTCTGGCTGCAACCGCGGTTCGGCGAGGTGACCTGAAGTGAACGAACCCGACGCCCGCCCCGCCCGCGACGCCCTGCTGCAGCGCGTCACGACCGGCGAACTTCGCCCCGACGACGCGGCGGTGCTGGCAGCCATCGCTGCCGATCCGACGCTGCGTGACGAAATCGCCGACCTGCTGCGCGTCCGCGCGACGCTCGACCGCGCGGCTGTCGCGCAGCGCGCGCAGGTCGACGTCGGGCGCGTCCTGCGTGATCTCGCCGCCAAGCCCCCCGGCTCTGCACGCCCCGACGCACGCCCGCGACCCCGCGGACCGAGCCTGTCGCAGTGGCTCGCGATCTCGGCACTCGCTGCCTGCGCGCTGGCGTGGTTCGTCTGGCCGCGCGACGGCATTGCGCCACGTCCGGAGACGACGCTCGGCAGCCGGATCGACGTTCATCCAATCGAACACGGCGACACCGGATCGCTGACGATTCGGTGGTCGGTTCGGAACGCATCGGCGGCCTACCATGCGGCGCGCCTGCGCGCGCTCGACGACGGTCGCGAACTCGCGCACGCGGATCACCTCGCCGAACCCGCATGGACGCTGACGCCGAACGCGCGCCGTTCGCTGCCGCCGGAAGCCCTTCTCGAAGTCGTCGCGCGCGATGCGAGCGGGTCGGCCGTCGCACGCTCGGACGGCACGCGCGTCTCGTTGCGCTGATCGCCGCGACGGCGCTGCCCGCACACGCTCAGCACGCGAACGCCGATCTCGACGCTCGCGTCCGTGCCGCGACGGTCGCCCTGTCGACCGACGGCGGCGACGCCGCGCTGACGTTGTGGCGCGAGCTCGACGCGCCAGCGGACCGTGTCGTCGTCCGCGACGCCACGACCGACCGCGCGCTGCTGACGCTGACGACCGCACTCGCCGTCGCGCGCCCGACGCTGCGAATGCCGCCGTCGCTCGACGCGTTGACCGACACCGCGCTCGCGGCTGCGCGACGGCTGCGCGCACCCGATCACGCCGCCGACTTCGCGACGCGCGTCGCCCGCAGCCACGCACTGGCGGGCCGCGTCTCCGAGGCCTGCGCCGTCTGCGAACGCGCGCTCGCCGAGGATCTCGGCGAGCGGCGGATCCACGTTCTGCTGACGCTCGCGAACCTCGAGTTGACTTCGTCGCGCCTCGCGCAGGCCGATGCGCGGACGGCCGAGATCGTTGCGACCTTGCGCAACGACGCGTCGCTGCCGACCGCGCAACGCGACGCCTACCGTGCACTCGGCCACGAACTCCGCGGCCGCCTGCAACTCGCACTCGGTCTCGTCGACCTCGCGCACACGTCGTTCGACGCCGTCGCCCGGCTGCTCGGCCCCGATGCGCCGCGGACGCAGATGCTGCGCCTCGAGGAAGCGCTCGCCGCCGAGGACTTCGCCCGCGCCCACGACCTCGCGACAGCTCTCACCGACGCGCCGCCGCCCGGCGTCGCGCGGGACGAGATCGAGCTGCGCAAGGCGATCGCCGCCGCACGCACGGCCACCGACCCGACCGACGGACTCGCGGAGGCGCGCCGACTGCTTGAGCGGACGCTAGCGAACGCGAAGCACGCGGCGACGCGGTGCCGCATCGCGATCCGTCATGCCGGCTACTGCCTCGACGGCGGCGACGTCGACGCAGCGCGACGTTCGCTCGCGCGTGCGCGCGACGAATTCGCAGCGGCCGACGCCGATGGCGTTCGCCGCGAGATCGCCGCGATCGCCGTCGTCGGCGCGCGGTGCCTGCTCGCGACTCCGTCGGTGACACGGGAGGAGCTCGAACGCAACCGCGACGAGCTGCTCGCAGCGCAGTCGGCGCTGCTCGTGCAGTGGGAAGAGATCGCGCCGCGCCCGGGGGGCATCGGGTACTTGCAGTTCGGCTCGCGTCGCGATGTCACGTCGGCACTGATCTCGATCGAACGTCGCCTCACGGCCGACGACGCGTCGGCCGCGTTCGCACGCCTCGCTGCGGTCCAGGGACTCGGCGGCCTGTCACGGCGGTTCCGCCTCGCCGCGCCGTCGCTCGCCGACGTGCAACGCGTGGTGCCGGACGACGGCGGGATGCTCGTCTATCTGCGCGCCGGCGCCGGGTCGCACGTGTTCGCGCTGACGCGGGGCGACTTGACGAACCACGAGCTCGGTCCGATGCCGCGGCTGCGCGCCGACGTTCGAACGTTGCGCGACGAACTGCGCACCCGACTGCCGGCCGACGCGCCGCGCACTCTCGTCGACGCCCGCGCGCGACGCCTGCGCGACGCCGCGACTGCCGTGCAACGCGAACTGCTTCCCGACGCCGTCGCCGCGCGGATCGCGACGTGGCGTTCGATCGTCGTCGTCGGCCGCGAGCAGCTGGGCGGCGTGCCGTTCGAGTGCTTGCCGGGCACCGAACGGGAGTGGCTCGGCCTCGAACGCGCGATCGCCTACGCGCCGTCGTTACCGGTCGCCGTCGAACTGCACCGTCGCCACGGCGAGGTCGCGGCAGCCGACGACGAGCTCGACCTCGTCGCGATCGCGGCGACAGGGGAAGGACCCGCCGAACGCGGGCTGCCGCCGATCGACGTGACGCCGAGCGAACTCGACGCCGTCGTCGGCGCATTCGCGAGCGTGCGAACGGTCGTCGGTTCCGACGCGACGCCGACGAAGGTCCGCGACATCGGCGCGCAGTCGCCCGCGCGCGCGTGGTTGCTGCTCGCACACGGCGTCGGCGACGCCGCGACCGTCGACGACGAACGCCCGACGGCGCTGCAACTGCACGCCGTCGCCGACGCAACCGCCGCGCCGAGCGATGGGCTGCTGCGCTGCCGTGACGTCGAGTCGCTGACCAGCGCGCCGCCGCTCGTTCTGCTCGCCGCATGCAGCGCGGCAGCCGGCCCCGAACGCCGCGGCGACGACCACGCCGCGGATCTCGTCGGCGCGTTCCTCGCCGCCGGCGCACTCACGGTCGTCGCCGCCGACGCCGATCTCGACGTCGGCGCGTCGCTGTCGTTCTTCCGCACGGTCTGTGGCGAACTCGCCGCCGGGCGAAGTGTCGCGGAAGCCGTGCGCGCCGGCCGCGTCGCGCTGGCAGACGATCCGCGCTACGCCGATCCGCGCTTCCACGCGAGTTTGCACGTGACCGGAATCGGCGACGCGCCGCTGCCGTTCCGCATGCGCACCTCGTCCAGCGCGCTCGCGACGACGGTGCTGATCGGCGGCGGGATCCTCGCCGTGCTGATCGGCCGCGCGCGTCGGCGTGGCTAGCTGCCAATTTGGATCGGACCGGGGATCAGCACCGGCAGAGGCAGGTCGAGGTACCCACCGGGATCCTCGCCGCCGTCGCCGACGTCGGTGACTTCCGTGCTGAGGTAGTACGGGTACTCGGTCAGCAGCCACTCGTAGACGGTCTTGACGCCGGTGACGAGCAGGACGCGCGGCGGGTACCCCGTGAACTCCCCGGACTCGACGCGGCCGGCGCGCACCAGCACCAGATAGACGTCGCCATTCGCGAAGACACTGGTCGCCGACAGGTCGAGCGGCAGGTTGCCGTCGAACGTCGTGAAGTACCAAGTCAGTCCGACGAACGCCGTGTCGACCGCGAGTCCGCTCGACGTGTTCTTCAACTTCCAAGCCGAGACTTCGATGTGCGTCGCGTCCTCGCACAACGCGAGTTCGTCGTACGCGAGCACCAATCGGTCGGACGCTCCCGAGTCGTCGAGCCAGATCCCGGTCAGCGGGACGGTGTCGGTCGACCCATCGATGAGGTCGTCGATGCAGACGACCAATTGCTCGACGCTCTGGACGGCGTGAACGAGATCGAGGTCGCCGTCGTCGTCGATGTCGACGAGCACCGGCGTCGCGGCATTCTCCGGAGCAGCGTTGTCGGCCTCGTCGATCAGCGGAATCTCGTAGGCGGCGCCGAGCGAAAGCGAGAAGCCACTCGGCCCGTTCCGCAGTTGCAGCACCCGATGGTTGTCGCGCTGGCTCAGCACGAGGTCGGCGTCGCCGTCGTCGTCGACGTCGCCGGACGTCATCGAGACGAAGTCGCGCCCCGGCAACGCCAGCGTCGCGACGGTCGCGCCGGTCAGCACGCGCAGCGTCGCGCCCGAACTCGTGCCCGTCAGCCACGCGACCTGATCCGTGCTGCCCGCGCCGCGCAGCGTGACCAACGCGATCGTCGGCTCGTTGCTCGACGCGAGATTCGCCGGAACGCCGACGAACGACGGATCCAACCCGGCGAGCGTCGTCCCGACCGCCGCGACGATCGTCGGCGACGCCGGCGCGGCAGCGAGGCGTGCGACCGTGACGGCCGTCAGATTCGCGTTCGCACCGAAGTCGTGACTGCGCGACGGACCGTGCCCGTAGGACGCGCCTTCGAGCAGCCGGACGTAGCGACCGGTGCCGTCGACGGCGACGAGGTCCTCATGACCATCCGCGGTCACGTCGGTCGCATGCAGCGACTTCGCACCGGCGAAGCCCGAGACCGCCAGCGGGACGAAGTAGAAGCCGGTCGCACCGCCGTGGACGCCGACACTGAGTCCGCCCGCGTCGGCGACGACGATCTGCTCACGCAGCAGCGTCAGTCCCGGACGACGGATGCAGAGCCCGGTCACGTCCGACCACGTTCCTGGGATCGGCTCGAAGCTGCGGATCAGCGACGGCGCCTGCGCGAGGTACGGAAGGCCGCCGATCACGGTCACGACGTCGCGCGACACGACGCCGGTCAGGCGGCCGGCGACGGCCAGCGTCGCCGATTCCGACGCGGCGCCGACCGGCCAGCCGTGCTCGTGTCGCGCGAACTCGAGCGTGCCGACCTGCTGGGCGAGCGCGAGTGTGGAACCGAGGGAGATCGAGAGCAGACCGAAGGCGATCGAACGCATGCGAAGTCTCGTCGAGGTTCGGGAACGAGTCGGTTCGTTCGCGAGCGTCGCGAATCGACGCAGGATTCGCTGCGAAGTTCATCCGCACGCGCCGCGGTGGTGTTCACCGGCCGGTCGTTCAGCCGCCGTCGGTCAGGAACTCGATCCCACCCGCCGGCAGGAAGTACAGGATCAGCATCGAGCCGCCGGCGACGGTCGGCACGTGCACGCTGCCCGGGCCGAAGACGACCCAGCCGGGCGGGTGGCCGTCGAACGTCGGCGCGCCGCCGGTCGCGAAGCAGAGGTCGAACTCGCCGTTCGTGTGCCGGTGCTTCGGACCGGGACCGTGCATCGCGACGGCGTCGACGCTGAACCCGGCGAGGTCCTTCGCGACGCGGCCGAAGCGCACGCCCATGTTCTCCTTCGGCAGCAGCCAGCCGGCGGCGGCGCCCGCTTCCGCGGCGGCGCGGATCGCGGTCAGCACCGGGCCGTCGAGCGGCAGGCGCTTCGTCAGTTCGCGTTGCGCGACGGCGGGTTGGTTCGCGTCGAGCGTCTTCAGCACGTCGACGATCGGCTGCAGCGTCGCGGCGAAGGCGGCGTTCGCCTGCTTCGGGTCGAGCGCGGTCATCGCACCCCCCACAGCAGTTCCATCGTCAACTGGTCGAGCCGCTCGTAGCGCAGGCCGCGGCGGCCGAGCGCCTGGCGGTCGAACGTGCGCCCCTTCAGCGTCGCGGCGCCAGCAGGGTCGAAGCGCGTCAGCGTCGCGGCGTCACCGTCGGGGTCGCTGCGCAGGTCGGCGAGGATGTCCTGGATCTCGCGGTCGGCCGCGAACGCCTGTGCCTTCGCCTTCAGGATCAGGTAGCTGCGCATGCAGCCGCGCGCGAAGTCGGCGACGCCCTCGACGTCCTCGGTGCGGTAGGCGTGCGCGTCGAAGTGGCGACAGCCGTCCCACTTCACGTCCTCCAGGAACTTGACGAGGAAGAACGCGGCCTTCGGGTTCTGCGAACCGAATCGCAGGTCCTGGTCGTACCGGGCGAAGTTCTGGTCGTTCAGGTCGACGTGGAACAGCTTGCCGGCGTCGTAGGCCTGCGCGAGCGCGTGCGTGAAGTTCAGCCCGGCCATGTGCTCGTGCGCGACCTCCGGATTGACGCCGACCATCTGCGGGCGCGCGAGCGTCGCGATGAAGCCGAGGATCGCGCCGGTCGTCGGCAGGTAGATGTCGCTGCGCGGCTCGTTCGGCTTCGCCTCGAGCGCGAACCGCAGGTCGTAGCCCTGCGACTCGACGTAGGCGCAGAGGTAGTCGAGGCATTCGCGGTAGCGCTTCAGCGCATCGAGCGGGTTGCGGCAGGCGTCGGTCTCGACACCTTCGCGGCCGCCCCACAGCACGTAGACCTTCGCACCGAGTTCGACGCCGAGGTCGATCGCGCGCATCGTCTTCTGGACGGCGAACGCGCGGACGCGGGCGTCGTTCGCCGTGAAGGCGCCATCCTTGAAGGCCGGGTCGCGGAACAGGTTCGTCGTCGCCATCGGGACGACGACGCCGTGGTCGGCGAGCGCGCGGCGGAAGTCCTGGACGATCGCCTTGGCTTCGCTCGGGCTCGCGTCGATCGGAATCAGGTCTTCGTCGTGCAGGTTGACGCCGTAGGCGCCGACGCGGCCGAGCATCGCGACGATCTCGGTCGGCGCGAGCCGCGGGCGGACGGCGACGCCGAACGGATCGGCGCCGGGATTGCCGACGGTCCACAGGCCGAACGTGAACCGATGCTCGGGACGCGGTGCGTAGGGATCGGAGGTCGTGGCGTTGGCGTTGGCGGGCATGGGGTGCGGAGCGTAGCGACTGTCCGACGAGCGCTGCGACGGCGTTCAGGCCTTCGGCCGGAAGACGGCGACGACGGCCGGATTGCCTTCGAGGAACGGGCCGCCGATCAGGTCGATGCAGTACGGGATCGCCGGGAACACGGCGTCGAGGCAGATGCGGATCGACGCGGGCTTGCCGGGCAGGTTGACGACGAGCGTTCGGCCGAGGATCCCCGCGGTCTGGCGCGAGAGGATCGCGGTCGGGACGCCGGCGGCGAGCGAGGCGGCGCGCATCCGTTCGCCGAAGCCGGGCATGGCCTTGTCGCAGGCTTGCGCCATCGCTTCGGGTGTCACGTCGCGCGGCGACGGGCCGGTGCCGCCGGTCGTGCAGACCAGTGCGCAGCCGGCGGCGGCGAACGCGCGCAATGCGGCGACGATCTGCGGGATCTCGTCGGGGATCACGCGGCGTTCGTAGTCGCATTCGGTCGCGAGGTAGTCCCGCAGCGCAGCCTCGATCGCCGGCCCGGACTTGTCGTCGTAGACACCGCCACTCGCGCGGTCGCTGATCGTCAGGATCCCGATCTTCGGCTTCGTCTCGGTCATTCGCAGATGCTGTCGAAAGTGAAACGAAGGTGCCAGGCACCTTTGTTTCACTTCGCGTCGGAAAGTGAAACGAAAGTGCCTGGCACCTTTGTTTCACTTCGCAACGCAAAGTGGAACGCTTGGCGTTTCACCCTCGACTACCGTCCCGCGCGATGACTCGACTGCTCCTCGTCGTCCTCGTCGCACTGCAGATCGCGCTGCTGACGCACACGGCCAGACGAAGTTCACTGACAGTCGACGAGCAGACCTACCTCGCGTCGAGCCACGCGTTCGTCGCGGTGCGCGCGCGGCATCTGCTGGCCGAGGCGCCGCCGCTGGCGAAGTGGCTGACCGGCACCGCGATGGCGATCCACGGCGCGACGCTGCCCCTGTCGCACGAGAGCTTCCAGCGCAGCGCGCGCGGCGACGGCACGGCGCAGTGGGAGTTCGGGCAGGCCTACCTCGCACAGTTCGGCGAACGCCTCCCCGCCGCCGCGTTCGCCGCGCGCATTCCGACGATCGCCGTGTCGGTCCTGCTGCTGCTCTGCGTCTTCGGCTTCGCGCGAACGCTGCACGGCAACGCCGGCGGGCTCCTCGCAGCCGCACTCGTCGCGCTGTGGCCGAGCCTGCTCGCGCACGGCAGCCTCGCGACGACGGACATGCTGCTCACAACGGCGACGACGGCAACGCTGTGGACCTGGCTGCTCGTCACGCGCGATCGCATCGGTCGCACTTCCCTCGGCATCGCCTGCGGCCTCGCACTCGGGTTCGCACTGACGGCGAAGTTCACCGGCTTGCTGCTGCTCCCCGTGCTCGTCCTCCACGCGCTGACGTCGCCATTCCTCGACGGCACCGAACGCACTCGCTGCCTCGCCGAACTGCGGCGCCGCCTCGCGTCGCTCGCGCTCGTCGCCGCGATCGCGGCCGCCGTCGTCATGCTCGTCTACGCGACGCCGGCCGCGTTCGCCGAGTACTCGCGCGGCATGCGCCGCGTCAACGCGTTCCTCCGCGCCGACTACGCGACCTACTTCGCCGGAACGTTCACGACCGGCCGCATCCCGCACTATTTCGTCGCCGCCGTCGCGCTGAAGACGCCACTGTCGATCCTCGCGCTGCTGGCGATCGCCGTCCTCGGCGATCTGCGACGGCGCGTCCTCGACCGCAGCGCGGTGACGCTGATCGCGACGTTCGTCGTCGGCCTGCTCGTCGTCGTCGGCCTGCGCGCGTTCCAGATCGGCGAACGCTACGTCCTGCCGGTGCACCCGCTGCTCGCGGTCCTCGCCGCCGGCGCGATTCGCGCACCATGGCTCGTCGCCCACCCGCGCACACGTCGGACGGCGCTCGCAGTCCTGCTCGGGCTGCTCGCGACGAGCACGCTGCGCCAGCATCCGAACCACCTCGGCTACGTCCACGAACTCGCGCGCCACGGCGACGGGACGATCGAATGGCTCGACGACTCGAACGTCGACTGGGGCCACGCGCTGCCCGCGCTGCGCGACTGGCTCGACGCGCACGACGTCGACGACGTTCATCTGCTGCCGGTCACCGACTACGCGCCGCACGCCTACGGCATCCCGGCGCGGCGACTCGCGTTCGAAGACCTCGTCGCCGATCGCCTGCCGGCCGGCGTCAGCGCGATCAGCGTCCACGTCCTGAACCGCGCGCGTCACGCGGCCGCGCGCACCGAACCGCTGCGCGTGCTGTACCCACCGATCGCGATCGTCGGCGGCGCGTTCTGGATCCTGCGCCGCTGAACGCGCTCAGTCGCCGCCGCGCGTCGACTTCGCCGGCTTCGAGTTCGCGCTGGCGCGCACGTAGTCGCGATTCATCTGCGCGATGACGTCGACGCCGATCTCCTTCGGGCAGACGGCTTCGCACTCGTACTGGTTCGTGCAGTTGCCGAATCCCTCGACGTCCATCTGCGTGACCATCGCGATCGCCCGCGCTTCGCGCTCGGGCTGGCCCTGCGGCAGCCGCGCGAGATGCGTGACCTTCGCGCCGACGAACAACATCGCCGACGCGTTCTTGCAGGCTGCGACACACGCGCCGCACCCGATGCACGTCGCCGCCTCGAACGCCGCATCCGCCGCCGGCTTCGCGATCGGGATCGCGTTGGCGTCGGGCGCGTTCCCGGTCGCCGCGGAGACGAACCCACCGGCCTGGATCACACGGTCGAACGCCGAGCGATCGACGACGAGATCGCGGATGACCGGGAACGCCTTCGCTCGGAACGGCTCGATGTGGATCACGTCGCCGTCGGCGAAGCTGCGCATGTGCAGCTGACACGTCGTCGTTCCGGCTTGCGGACCGTGCGGCATGCCGTCGATGACCAGCGAGCAGGTGCCGCAGATTCCTTCCCGGCAGTCGTGGTCGAACGCGATCGGCTCCTCGCCCTTCTGCACGAGTCGGTCGTTGACGACGTCGAGCATCTCGAGGAACGACGAGTCGGGACTGATGTCCCTCGCCTCGTACGTGACCAACTTGCCGGGCTGGTTGCGGTCGCGCTGGCGCCAGACGTGCAGCGTGAGATTCAGATTCGCCATCTTCGCGGTCACTTGTAGCTACGGGTCGAGAGGTGAACGTTCTCGAACTGCAGGGCTTCCTGGTGTCGGACCGGCTCCTTGCCGTCGCCGCGCCATTCCCACGCCGCGACGTGCGTGAACTTGTCGTCGTCACGCTTCGCCTCGCCGTCCTGAGTCTGGTGCTCCTCGCGGAAGTGGCCGCCGCACGATTCGTCGCGCGCCAGCGCGTCGCGACACATCAACTCGCCGAACTCGAGGAAGTCGGCGACACGGCCGGCCTTCTCGATCGACACGTTGAACTCCTCGTTCTCGCCGAGCACGGCGGCGTTCTGCCAGAACTCCTCGCGCAACTCGGGGATCCGCTTCAGCGCCGCACGCAGCCCCTCGGCGTTGCGCGCCATTCCGCACTTCTCCCACATCAAGTTGCCGAGCTCGCGATGGAACGCGTCGACCGGCTTTCGCCCGCGGATCGCGAGCAGTCGCTTGACGCGATCCTGCACGGCGGCGACGGCGTCCTGACAGACGCGGTCCGTCGGCGACAACGATCCCGGCTTCACGCCGGTCAGGTAGTTGCCGACCGTGTACGGCAGCACGAAGTAGCCGTCGGCGAGCCCCTGCATCAGCGCACTCGCGCCGAGACGGTTCGCGCCGTGGTCGCTGAAGTTCGCTTCGCCGCCGACGAACAAGCCCGGGATCGTCGACATCAGGTCGTAGTCGACCCAGAGTCCACCCATCGTGTAGTGCGGCGCCGGGTAGATCCGCATCGGCGCGCGGTACGGGTCTTCGCCGGTGATCTTCCCGTACATGTGGAACAGGTTGCCGTACTTCGCGCGGATGCTCGGCTCGCCGACGCGCGCGATCGCATCGGCGAAGTCGAGGAACACGCCGCGCCCGCCGGGGCCGACGCCGAGGCCGGCGTCGCAGGCTTCCTTCGCGCTCCGCGACGCGATGTCGCGCGGTGCGAGGTTGCCGTAGCTCGGGTACTTGCGCTCGAGGAAGTAGTCGCGTTCGGCCTCCGGGATCGAACCCGGAGCGCGCGTGTCGCCGGGCTTCTTCGGCACCCAGACACGGCCGTCGTTGCGGAGCGACTCCGACATCAGCGTCAACTTCGACTGGTGCGTCCCGTGCTGCGGGATGCAGGTCGGATGGATCTGCGTGAAGCACGGATTCGCGAAGTACGCGCCGTGCCGATGCGCGCGCCACGTCGCCGTCACGTTGCAGCCCATCGCGTTCGTCGACAGGTAGAAGACCGTCGAGTAGCCGCCGGTCGCGAGGATCACGGCGTCGGCCGTGTGCGCGCGGATCTCGCCGGTCACGAGGTCGCGCGTGACGATGCCGCGCGCGTGCCCCCCGTCGAGGATCAGGTCGAGCATCTCGGTGCGTGGGAACATCCGCACCTGCTTCGCGCCGATCTGCCGACTCAGCGCCGAATAGGCGCCGAGCAGCAACTGCTGACCGGTCTGGCCGCGGGCGTAGAACGTCCGGCTGACCTGCGCACCGCCGAACGAACGGTTCGACAGATACCCGCTGTACTCGCGCGCGAACGGAACGCCCTGCGCGACGCACTGATCGATGATGTCGACACTGACTTCGGCGAGTCGGTGGACGTTGGCCTCGCGCGCGCGGAAGTCGCCGCCCTTGATCGTGTCGTAGAACAGCCGGAAGACGCTGTCCCCGTCGTTCTGGTAGTTCTTCGCCGCGTTGATGCCGCCTTGCGCCGCGATCGAATGCGCGCGACGCGGCGTGTCCTGGAAGCAGAAGCAGTCGACGCGGTAGCCGAGTTCGGCCAGCGTCGCAGCGGCCGACGCACCGGCGAGGCCGGAGCCGACGACGATCACGCGGTACTTCCGCTTGTTCGCGGGGTTGACCAACTTGACGTCGAAGCGTCGCTTCGACCACTTCTCGGCGAGCGGGCCGGATGGAATCCTGGCGTCGAGCTTCGTCATGTTCGGGGCGGAGTCTGCGGAGGAAGGCGAGGGCGTCACGTCACGATCCCGGTCATGACCGCGAGTGGGATCGTCGCGTAGAGGACGGCGATCCCGATGCCGACGACCGGTCCGATCTTGTCGATGACCGGCTGGTAGCGGGGATGGTTCACGCCGAGCGTCTGGAAAAGGCTCGAGAGTCCGTGACTCAGGTGGATGGCGAGCGCCGCGAGTCCGACCAGGTACAGCAGCGAGAACGCCGGATTGCGGAAGCCGGCAA